>JAVHQE010000027.1:0-5392 GCA_036170975.1 Minisyncoccota bacterium
CCCTGCACTTGCGCGACGCGAACATGCAAAAAATATTATTCCTCTCCTTCTTCATGCACTCACCGAAGCGGGATACGCACAACAATTAAAGACACCTCGTATTCTCACAAAAAAAGAAGAGCAAGCCCTCGCAAAAATTCTCCACAAAGAACCAGAGCTTTTCGAACTTTTGAAATCAGCACTTCTCTCTATTAAAATTCCTCCTCTTGATGCCATTGCGGTAACGGCAGGCCCCGGTCTCGAGCCCGCGCTCTGGGTTGGGATCAATACCGCCGAAGCACTTGGTACGCTTTGGGGAATACCTGTCATCCCCGTCAACCACATGGAAGGGCATATTGTTGCTTCACTCCTTGAAACAAAAGACGAAAAAAAATTCTCACTTACTGCCCCAAAATACCCTGCACTCGCACTCCTTATTTCTGGCGGGCACACCGAACTTGTTTTGATGCCGAGCGTTGGTAAATACAAAATGCTCGGTCAAACCCGCGACGATGCAGTCGGCGAAGCTTTTGATAAAGTAGCACGTATGCTTGGGCTCGCCTACCCAGGAGGCCCTGAAGTTTCAAAACTCGCGGAAAAAGCCCCAAAAGAAGAGAGACTCGCCATACCCCTTCCCCGCCCTATGCTCAAGTCTGGCGACTTTGATTTTTCTTTTTCAGGATTAAAAACATCGGTCCTCTACGCAATCAAAAAATTTGAAAATTTCACGGACCACGACCGCGCACTTATCGCCAAAGATTTTGAGGATTCAGTGACCGAAGTCCTCCTCTCAAAAACGCTCACCGCGGCAAAAAAATATAACGTACAAGAAATTATTCTTGGTGGTGGCGTAACGGCAAACAAAAAAATCCGCTCCGCCTTTCAAAAAGCAGTCGCGGAACAACTTCCCCACACAAAACTTTTTATTCCAAATATATTACTCTCTGGCGACAACGGCCTCATGATTGGAGTCGCAGGACTTCTCCGTTCGAAAACAAAAAAACATATCGTTGCAAACGGCACCCTCCGCCTCGCCAAAACCGCCACGAAGACACTGGCGGAGTTACGAAAAAAGAAAAAAGCCGTCCAATAAAATTGGACGGCCCATAAAGAAACAGAGGGCACCTTACAGAGCAATCGCCCCCAGCACATCACTCAACTCAAGTTGCGTAATTGTGCAACGGTGGTCTATCTTGTCGTAGATAAGACCAGCAAGGGGACCCACAACCATAACAGCCCCAGTAAAAACAACTTCCCCAATTCCTTTCCTGCAAGTTACCCTTGCAGATGGCTGAGGTTTAGCGTTTTTCAACGCCTGGACAACCATCGCATCAGTCGCTATGAAATCCGCAACTTTCTGCGGAATAATCCCACAACTATCAAGCAGACCACCACGCCCGGCATACTGACACGTATTTATGAGCTCGTATAGTGCTCCTGACGCCTTGCTTCCTTCAAAATTGAGGTTTATGATTTGAACCTCATCTTTCTTCAAATTCATGAACGAATTTACGCTGAAGGCCGCGTAGGTCAAGGCGTATAAACCCAGCACGACAACAAAGAGTATTAAGTTCCTCTCTGCAAAAGAGCTTCTGGGAGCATTATTGACTCCATCAATTCTTTTTTCCATTTCAATTCTCCCGAAAATCAGTAGGGTACGTTTACCCCTTAAACTGTTCTCATATCTTTTTACAGTATAGCATATTCAATAATTTTGTCAACCCCCTACAAACCTCCAAAAAACTATGGTAAAATATAACAACTATGTCTGACCTTCCCGAAAAACTCACGAAACCCTACGACCCTGCTTCGACGGAGGCACATATCTATCAACTCTGGGAAGAAAGTGGATTTTTCAATCCCGACAATTTACCTGCTCGCCATCAGGAACCTTTTACGATCATCATGCCACCACCCAATGCAAACGGGCGTCTTCACGCAGGACATGGGCTTACGATTACCCTCGAGGACATCATGACGCGCTATCAGCGCATGCAGGGGAAAAAAGCACTTTGGGTTCCCGGCGCCGATCACGCAGGTTTTGAAACGCAAGTTGTCTACGAAAAGAAACTCGAAAAGGAAGGACGTTCACGTTTCAAGATGGGTCGCAAAGAACTCTACGATGAGATCATGGCATTCACCATCGACAGTAAAAAACACATGGAGGCCGACGTGAAGGCACTCGGCGCATCATGCGATTGGTCACGAGAAAAGTTCACCCTTGACCAAAATGTTGTTGCCGAAGTTCAGGAAACTTTTCGCAAGCTCTACCGCGATGGACTTGTCTATCGTGGTTACCGCACGGTGAACTGGTGTACCAAACATCAGACTTCCCTTTCCGATGTTGAAACCGAAAATGTCGAAAAGGCAGACAAACTCTACTACATAAAGTATGGGCCCTTTATCGTCGCTACCGTACGTCCCGAAACTATTTTTGGAGACGTTGCCGTTGCAGTCAATCCCACCGACGAGCGGTATCAACAATTTATCGGGCAAACGATCGAAGTACAGCACCCCGAAGGAGTGCTCCCGCTTGTAGTCATTGCTGACGAAGAAGTCGATCCTGCATTCGGTACGGGCGCGCTTAAAATAACTCCCGCACATGATCACAACGACTTCCGTATGTCGGAGACACACCAGCTTCCCCGTATAGAAGTCATTGACCAATTTGGCAAGCTCAATGAAAAATGTGGCAAATACGCAGGGATGAAAATTCTCGAAGCACGCACAAAAGTTGTTGAGGATCTGCAAGCGCTCGGGCTCATCGAAAAAATCGAGGAGTACACGCACGCAGTGCCAACGTGCTACAAGTGCAGTACGACCATCGAACCTCGGGTCATGCCTCAGTGGTTTGTAAAAATGGCACCCCTTGCAAAAATGGCTGCGGACGCAGTCCGCGGAGGGAAGATAAAATTCATCCCCGATAACTTTGAGAAAATATTTTTATACTGGATGGATAACACGATGGATTGGAACATTTCCCGCCAAATTGTATGGGGTATCCCGATCCCTGCGCTTGTGTGCACGAGCTGTAATACAGGAACTCTCGACACGGACCATAAAGCAGGTGATGCTTGTCCTCAGTGTTCGGCACCCCTCAAGAGCGAAACAGATACCTTTGACACCTGGTTCTCTTCAGGACAATGGCCTCTCCTTGCCCTCGGATACCCTGAAAGCCAAGATTTGGGCTTCTATCCAACAAACGTAATGGAAACGGGTAGAGACCTGATCTTCAAATGGATACCCCGTATGGTCATTTTTGGGCTTTACCTCACCGGGAAAGTTCCCTTCTCGACCGTATACCTGCACGGCATGGTCAACGACAAGCATGGCAAGAAAATGTCCAAGAGCAAGGGTAACGTGGTCTCCCCTATCGAGCTCACCGACAAGTATGGCGCCGACGCGCTCCGTATTGGACTCGTGATTGGTAACACGCCGGGCAACGACATTGCTCTCGCCGAAGACAAGATAAAAGGCTATAAACATTTCTGTAATAAAATTTGGAATGCGACGCGTTTCGTTCTTTCGAATACCGAAGGGGTGTCTCTCGACACCGCTCGTCCTGTGTTAGAGAAACGTGACGAAGAAATCCTCGCTGAGTTCAACACCGCCATCGCTAGTATCACCGCTCACTACGAGAACTACCGCTTCCACCTCGCAGGAGAAGAGCTTTATCATTATTTCTGGAACAGGTTTGCCGATGTTATTATCGAAGAAATGAAACCGCGATTAAGTGGTACTGAAGAAGGTTCAAAACAATCCGCACAATGGATACTCCTCAATATTCTCGCCACAACGATCAAAATGCTCCACCCTTTTATCCCTTTTATTACAGAAGAATTGTGGGGTATCCTTCCTCGCAAGGAAAAATCACTCCTCATTATTGAACCATGGCCGAAATCCTTATAGCTTGGAAACCAACTGCTTTTGCTGTTGCGGGGGGAGTTCTTCCTGCCCTCGTATGGCTTTGGTTTTGGCTACGCGAAGATCGTAAATCACCAGAACCAACAGGACTTATCGCTATTTCCTTTTTTGCCGGTATGGCCATTGTATATTTTGTACTCCCCCTACAGCAGTTCGTGGTTTCAGCTCTTCCGACCATTATGAACTGGTCAAACCTCATCGCCGTAAAATTACATTTTCTTGGACCCAAAGATCAGACTATGGAGATTACTCTCTGGGGGGCAATTGAGGAAATTGCAAAATATACCACCGTCTTTTTTGTTGCATTTAGGAGCAAGTACTTTGACGAACCAATTGATGCAGTTATCTATCTCATCACCGCGGCTCTGGGATTCTCCGCAATGGAAAATATCCTCTATATCGTCAATGACATGAACCACATAGGAGTTGCGCAAATGCTCATCAACGGGAACATGCGCTTTGTAGGAGCAACTCTGGTGCATACCGTCTGCTCTGCTGTTGTCGGTCTTGCTATTGCTTTTTCTTTTTACAGCTCGTGGTTTATAAAAACGGTTGCCGTAATCACAAGCATCATTGTTGCCTCACTCTTGCACGCATACTTTAATTTATCTATAATACAAATTAACGGGACCTTTAATACACTCCTGGTATTCTCTCGGTTCTGGATTGCTATTCTCGGTATTATTGTATTACTTCAAATCGTAAAACGACTTAATCCTAACAACTAACTTATTTATTTTATATGAAACAATCTTTCTTTGAACGACTTACGGGGACAATCTATCACAAAGGACACCCTATTGATTTTGAAGAAAATATTGAAGTAGAACAACCTTCACGGGGGATGCAAAGCACAGAATGGGATACCGACGAGCCATCTGAAGGAGAGCTCGCTGTCGACGTACACCAGACGAGTGACCTCATTATCATACAAGCAATGGTCGCAGGGGTCGCAGTAGAGGATCTTTCGGTTTCTGTTACGCGCGAAATGGTAACGATCAAAGGTAAGCGCGAAGCACCAAAGGGGATCGCTCCTGAAGATTACTTCTATCAAGAACTCTACTGGGGCGCATTTTCGCGCACCATTCTTCTCCCCACAGAAGTAGAGACCGAGGAAGTAGATGCGACCGAGCGCCACGGACTCCTCACGATCAAGCTTCCAAAGATCGACAAAGGACGTGTACAGTCAATCAAGATTAAATCGGTATAGGAAAAAGGTTTTATCTTCCCTCATTCAAAAATACAAAAAGACCACAACGACGTTGTGGTCTTTTTGTATTTAATGCCGAGGACCAGGCGAATTAGCAAATTCGGTACTTGGTACTAAATGTCACGAATCACTAAGCGAACTCACAGAGTATTGCTCATTCGCAAAGTGTTCTCGACCCCAGCTCGTGGTTTTTGAATACAAAAACATCACTGCGCTTTTCAACCCTTTAAACTAGATTCCCTGTGGTCTCTGCCACAGGGCTCCCTGTAGGAAAGTTTG
>JAVHQE010000028.1:0-5376 GCA_036170975.1 Minisyncoccota bacterium
CAAAGCGAGCCCCAATAAAATACCTCGGGGCTTTGCCCCGAGGATCCTTTATTTTTCTTTATAAAATGACGGCGATAAGATAAAATAGAACTATGAAATACCAACAACAAAAAAGAAATACATTTATAGATACCGAAAATCGTACCGAAGAGTACCTTTCTATGATGCGACGAGCTATGAGTGACCAGGAGTATATATTACCCGAAGCTTCTCTGCGCTTGCCTTTTGACGAGGAACTTCTCAAAAAATCAAAAATAGTCGCAAAGAAACTCTCGGGTCCGAAGCTTTCGTATATTCTTGACATAGGTATCGGTGGATCAAATCTTGGCGCAAAAGCACTGTATGAAGCAATGGCAGGGACACTTGATGCTCATACCCCATTTGCCCCCAAGATGCTTTTTGCAGATACGTGTACACCAGAACTCCTTGCCGATATTACTGAAATATTATTAAGCGAAATCATTGAAAAAGAGGAAATTATTATTATTGTTGCGAGCAAGTCGGGTACGACGACCGAAACTATTATGAACGCATCCGTGCTCGTCACGGCACTTGAGCAAAAGCTCGGGTCACTTGCTGATCGTATTGTGTGCATTACTGATGAAAATTCAGCGCTTTGGAGGGCGGGGGAGAAGCAAGGGTACAACCTCCTCCCTGTTCCCCATATGGTTGGCGGACGGTTTTCCGTATTTTCCCCCGCGGGGATTTTTCCCCTCTTGTGCTCTGGGGTTGAAGCGGATGAAATTTTTCGAGGAGCGCAATCAGTTATCTACCAAACTATTGACCAAGGTGTGGAAAGTGATGCTTTTCATACTGCTCAGGATATTATGGCGTGGCATGAGAAGGGGGTCGTTGCATATGATTTTTTTGTATTCCACCCCGAGCTTGAATCGGTAGGGAAATGGTACCGACAACTTTTTGCGGAAAGTATTGGAAAGGCAACAACAAATGATGGCACACCGACGACGCATCGCATGATCCCTACCGTCTCAGTTGGTTCAACCGACCTCCACTCTGTCGAACAAATGCATCTCGCACAGCCACATATTTCTGCACGATTTCTGGTGCGCGCACATGCACCGCATTGGGAACATCAATTTTCTGCGAAAGATACCGTCTTTGCCCCTCTTGTTCCGGGTATTGTCGGACGTGCTCCGTGCGATATTACTGATGCTATTTACAAAGGAGTTGTTGCAACCTATGAAAATAAAGAGGTTTCTTTTGGCGAGATTATGTTAACTGATCTCGATCCTGAATCACTTGGCTCCCTTTTGCAATTTATGATGTGCACGGTGATGCATCTTGCAAATTTGCTCCATATTAACGCATTCGATCAGCCGAATGTTGAATCCTATAAAGATGCAACGCGGAAAATCTTGGGAGGGAAGTAGGCAAGCAAAAAGACGGCGCGTAAACGCGCCGCCTCTTTCCTTGCCTAAACGCCCCTCACCCCTATACAAAAATCCTCTATAAACCTAGTCTTTGCGAGGAAGTAATCTGACGAAGCAATCCATGGTTTAGTGATTAACTCCTGGATTGCTTCACTTCGTTCGCAGAGACAGGCTCATAGGGGTGAGGGGTTACTGCCTTTTTGCTTGCCAAAACCACCCTCTCTTGTGGTACAATATAATCAATTATTAGTAATTATTTTTTTTAGATATATGAAATACCTTGCCTTCGTCGGGTCTATGCTTCTTCCGACCCTCGTTTTTGCAGATACCGTAGAGTCGCTCGCAACCTTTGAAGATAATTCAGGGCTCCTGGCTTCGCTCTCCATTGCTTCAACACTCATTGTTGCCTTCGTAACGATTGCGATGATATGGATAAGCGCGCGTCAAATGAACGGCGGATTTTTTGGGAAAGTGCTCTACTATTTCGCAGCAGGCATGACGTTTGTTTTTTTTAGCTTTGCGACGGAGCTCCCTTGGTTTCATACTATGAATGTACTCTTTTTGGAGATGATACATTCATCTTTGTTCATTACCGGATACATTCTTATGGGTATCGCTGCAAGCAAACTTCTCAAGGTTATTAAAGGTGAGTAAATATAAATAAATAGATTAACTACTATGGATCAAACAGAACAATATAAAGCAGTGATGTCGGAGATTATTGCAAAACAAAGCATTATTCTTGGGCCCGATATGTCCGTGATGCGCGCAAAGAAAGTCGCCGGGGTTACTGTCTCAGAAAAAGGGGAAGTCTTAGAAATAGAGGGAGACCCTGCCGACGCTCTCAAGCGACTCATTGATACGTACGTAGAACTTTCGGGGCAAATTGTAAAAAACGCCCTTGGTTCTATCTTTATCAAGTATCCAGAAATAACGCAGTCACACTAACGTCATGGTCCCTCGCGAATTTATTCCTACGATTGTGGGGCTTGGAATACTTTACTTTGCGGTGATTGTTTCTTCGTATTGGGGACTGCGAAAGGTTCGGTGGAGTGTGTTGGAAAAAGACCGTGAAGCAAAGCGCCGTCTCTATGAGCTCGCAATCTTAAAAGAGATTGCTGACCGTACGGGGTATTCATTGAATATCCAAAAAATACTCGATGTTATTATGGGCTCGCTGAATCAATTCCTCGAGTACAGCGCTGTCTCCTACATGCTTCTCGATCCTGCAAAGATAGTTTTCAAAGTTGATCTTGAGCATTCTGTTTCCCCTCAGTATATTAAAGATATACGCATGCGCATGCTCTCTGCTCTTTCTGCGCTCTCGGGTCGGGAATTAGGGGACATGGCCGTAGAAGAAACGATTACCGGAGCAATAACCCTTGAGGTAAAAAGTACCCCTGTCCTCTCCTTCTTTAACATTCCTCTCGTCATTGCAGACCAGTTGGTGGGAATGCTTACCGTTTCGCATATAAAGGCCGGCCTCTATCAGCAAGAGGAAATGGAAATTCTTTACAAAATTGTGAACCAGGCTTCGCAGGCGGTAAGTAAACTTGAGGAGGTCGTACGAACAGAGCAAGGCAAGATTGCGGCAACGCTCGAGAGCATGTCGGAGGGTGTTATTATGACGGATGTTGATTATCGGGTTGTTGCAGCAAACCCTGCCATCAAGGGCATCGTTGGTTTTAAAGGACTGATGCCAACGATCTTTGACTTCATTGACGCATTTCAAGGCGTAATCAATATACGCGCACTCCTCGAAGAGTCTATTAAATTAGACAAAATAAATACACTCGAAGAACTTTCTTTCAACAATAAGTATTATCAAGTAGTCATTTCCCCCGTACGTTCAAATGTAGGACCCACACAAGGGCAGATTTTGGGAGGCGTGGTGATTTTTCATGACATTACTCACGAAAAAGAAGCAGAAAAAATGCGAAAAGACTTTACCTCAATGATGGTACATGAACTCCGTTCTCCGCTCGGTAATATTAAAAAAATAGGTGAATTAATGAAGTCCTCAAAAATTTTGGAGGACAAACAAGCATCGAGTGAGTATGCTTCGATGCTCTACGAAAGTTCCTCACTCATGCTTGACCTCGTAAACGATCTTCTCGATGTTGCAAAACTTGAAGCAGGGAAATTCGATGTAAAAAAAGAGCCACTGAGCATTCGAGAGATTCTTCTTGAGCGAGTAAAATTTTTTGACATCACCGCACAGGATGCCCAGGTCAAGGTGGTGCTTTCGATAGACCAAGCCGTTCCTCCTTTTGTGCAAGGCGACCACAAACGACTCTCGCAAGTTGTGAACAACGTGCTTTCTAATGCACTTAAGTACACTCCAAAAGGTGGGACAGTGAGTATCTTTTGTTTTGTGCATAAAAAGGGAACAGCGATTATTGACGAGGCGACCACGCTTGGGTACGCATGGGTAAAAGAAGAAACTTCCTCTGAAACTGCTACGGTTCAAGACAGTGTTGTTGTTGCTCTTACTGATACGGGCGACGGTATCACGGAAGAAAATATGAAAAAATTATTTAATAAGTTTACCCAGTTTGCTTCCGGGGCGGGGGGATTTAGTGACCATGAGGGAACTGGCTTGGGTCTGGTTATTGTGAAGGGTATCATCGAAGCACATGGGGGGGTTGTGGGCGTGGGTTCAAAGCAAGGACAGGGAAGCACCTTTTATTTTACGCTTCCTTTGTAGTATGATATACCTATGACAAAGAAAATACTGATTATTGATGACGACAAGATTTTTTCAAAGATTTTGCGGGACGGACTTATTTCTGGTGGAAAAGGGGAGTACGAAATCATAAGTGCCTTTGACGGGGAAGAGGGGTTTGAGGTTGCGTCTCGTGAAAAGCCAGATCTTATTATGCTTGATGTAATGATGCCAAAAGTTGATGGTATCGAATTCTTGCGAAAATTACGCGCAGAAGAATGGGGCAAGGAAATGCCGGTAATTATGGAAACACAAGTTTCCGATATCGAAAAAATGAGCGAGGGTGTACAGCTTGGAGTACAAGGATATATTTTGAAGTCAGACTATTCTCTTGACGCTATTTTGCGCCAAGTAGAAGATACGTTTAAGTAAAAATGTAACAACTAAATAATCAAACACTATTATGGAAGACAGCAAAACAAAACTCTATAAATCATTAACCGTATTAGCAATGTTGGGAACGATCCTCTTGGGGGCAAAGGTTATTACTGAAGTAAAAGCATATCGTTTTATTGGTGGTGGGGTTACGGCGACGAATACGATCTCTGTTTCTGGAGAAGGAGAGGTCCTTGCAAGCCCTGACATCGCAACAGTTTCTTTCACCGTGCGTGAAGTTTCGAAGAATGTTGCTGATGCACAAAGCAAGGTAAGCGAAAAGGTAAAGACTGCCCTGGTGAGCGTGAGGAAGAGTGGTGTTTCTGACAAAGATATTAAAACAGAAAACTATAGTTCGTATCCAAAATATGAGTGGCAAGAAGGAACCGTTTCTTGTCTGGAGATGAATTGCCCACCCTCTCGCCCAAGCAAGCAGGTAATTGTAGGGTATGAAGTATCACAATCAGTAGTTATTACGGTTCGTGATCTAACATCGGTGAACGCTCTCATAGAGGGACTCGGAAAATCTGGAGTTACTGAAATGCAGGGACCAAATTTTGCAATTGACAAAGAAGATGCGCTCAAAGATCAAGCGCGTAAGCAGGCTATTGATAAAGTGCGTGCAAAAGCAGAAACACTCGCACAAGAGCTTGGAGTTTCTCTCGTTCGTGTCGTGTCTTTCTCAGAGGGTGGCAACTATCCAATGTACGCACGAACGATGTCGGTAGGGATGGAAAAAGGCATGGATCTAGCTTCGCCAGTGCCCGAACTTCCTCAAGGGCAACAAAAGATTACCTCAAGTGTGACCGTGACCTATGAGATACGGTAGGGGCAGTTGATAGTTTAGTTCGTAGGAAATACATAATATACAACGACAGGGGGGGG
>JAVHQE010000029.1:0-5310 GCA_036170975.1 Minisyncoccota bacterium
TTCAAACTTTCCTACAGGGAGCCCTGTGGCAGAGACCACAGGGAATCTAGTTTAAGCAAGTTCTTACTATAGACGTATAATATACTATATAACCGGGTACAATATACTCTTCTCTCGTTCGGAAAAACAAACACCACGTTTGTTTTTCGCTCACTTGTTTAAGTATAGTATATTATACGTCTATAGTAAGAACAACGGGATGACGACTAGAATTTAAAAAAAATTGGAGGTTTTGCGCATCTTTGCTACAATAGGTTTATCTTTCTTATGCGCGCACCTATTAAACACATCGCAACCGGTATCGATGTTGGCACCCATGCTACACGCGTGGTTATTATGATGCACGAACGCAGTGAAACTCCGCGCATTATTGGTACGGGTGTTTCTGAAACACGCGGACTACGCCATGGCTACATTGTAAACAAGATGGATGCAATCAAAAGCATCTCGTTGGCTGTTGCTCATGCGGAAAAAATGGCAAATCTGAAAATCAGAAATGCGTTTCTCTCTGTCGGAGGAATTGGCATTGAGTCCGTGCTCGGTCATGGAACAGGGATAATCTCGCGGGCATCAGGAGAAGTTACTGAAATTGACATGCATAACGCAGAAGTTGCCGCTGAAAAAAGCCTTACACGAACGACGAATAAACGCATCATTCATCGTGTCGCCATTCGCTACAAACTTGACGGAAAAGAAGTACTCGGAAGTCCTTCTGGTATGACCGGGGCAAAACTTGAAGTAAAAATGCTCTTTGTTACCTGTCTGGAACAGCACCTCAATGATATTATCCGCACTATTGAAGAACTTGGCATTGAAGTAGATGAGGTTGTTCCTTCACCTATTGCAGCGGGGCTCGTGGCACTCAGCAAAAAACAAAGTACGGTGGGATGCGCTCTGGTAAACATTGGAGCGGAAACAGTATCTATCGCAGTATTTGAAAATGAGGTTCCTATCTCGCTCCAAGTCTTCCCTATTGGCTCGACAGATATTACCAACGACATTGCAATAGGGCTCAAGATTCCCCTTGATGAAGCAGAGAAAATAAAACTCGGAGGTACTGGTGGTACTTATTCAAAAAGAAAACTCGAAGATATTATCGAGGCGCGTCTAGCTGACATCTTTGAACTTATTGAAGCACATTTGAAAAAAATTGGGAGAAATGGTCTCCTCCCCGCTGGTGTCGTTCTTACGGGTGGTGGTGCAGGTATCGCCACGATTGAAGACCTTGCAAAGGCAACACTCAAACTCCCTTCTTCTCTTGCACACCCTACAACAGCAAATGCAAGTAAATATCCCGTCAAAGATTCTTCGTGGCTTGTTGCGTACGGACTTGCAATCTACGCAATCCAAAAACCAAAAGAAACAATGGAGTCAGGATTGAATGAGGTTTGGGGAATGGTCAAAAGTTGGGTGAAGCCATTTTTGCCATAAAAAATCGTCAAGACTCATAGGGAGTAGCTTTGTTTCATACAAGGGAGGGTTTGCCTACGGCAAACCCTCCCTTGTATTTGTATTCCTTCCCCTATTTTGGTATTCTACTAATACTTAATAGTAATTACAGATTAAACCCATGGCTAAAGTAGAACCAGAAGTAGAAGCATTTGCACGCATAAAAGTTATCGGCGTCGGCGGATCCGGAAAGAACGCGGTGAATCATATGGTAAACTCAAAAATTAAAGGTGTTGAGTTTATTGTCATGAACACTGACGCACAAGATTTACATCATTCCCTCGCACAGAAAAAAATTCATATAGGAAAAAATCTTACCCGCGGGCTAGGAACAGGTATGAACCCCGAGGTAGGCAAGCGTGCTGCAGAAGAAACCAGAGAAGAAATCCAAGGTGTACTCAAGGGTGCCGATATGGTATTCATTGCCGGTGGTATGGGTGGTGGCACAGGTACAGGAGCAGCTCCTGTTGTTGCAGGTATTGCAAAAGAACAAGGAGCACTCACTATCGGTGTCGTTACCCGTCCTTTTACCTTTGAAGGATCACATCGCGGAAAACTTGCGGAACAAGGTTTGGATGAATTACGCAAACAAGTCGATGCGCTCATCATTGTTCCCAATGACCGTATCCTCTCTGTTGCCGACAAAGATACAACCTTTAAATCTGCTTTTACGATGAGCGACGAAATCCTCCGCCAAGCCGTCGAAGGAATTTCTGACCTCATCACTACGCCGGGCATTATCAACGTAGACTTTGCTGATATCCGCGCAATCCTTTCTGACTCAGGGTCAGCGCTCCTTGGTATTGGATCTTCGAGTAGCGAAAACCGTGCGCAAGAAGCAGCCCTCGCAGCAATCAACTCTCCCCTCCTCGATCTATCTGTGTCAGGAGCAAAAGGTGTTCTCTTTGCTATCGCCGGAGGCGATGACCTTCGTATGCATGAAATTCAAGAAGCAGCAAAGATCATCACCGACTCTATTGATCCCGATGCACGGGTCATCTTTGGCGCTATCCACGACGAAAAGCTCAAGAAAAATGAGATCAAGATTACGGTCATCGCATCAGGCTTCCCTGAAAATGCCGAGAAGCAAAATCTTTTTTCAGGAGCAACAAAACAGCAACCAGTAAAACACGAGGAGCGACGCGCAGAACGTCCTGGTGAAATCAACAACAGCTTTGTGGAGCAAGAACCAAAAAAAGCAGAGGCGGTACGCGATGTCTCCATAACAAAGCAAGAAAAAGAACCGGTTGCTATTATTGACCTCGAGGCAGAGGGCAACGAGGATTGGAGTGCTGTTCCTGCATTCCTCCGTCGCCCAAAGAAGATCTAGACGATTACTCAGTTCATTAGTTTTTTATTATTTTTATGGAACCTATTTACGACCTTACTATTATTGGTGGTGGGCCAGCGGGCGCAGCGGCGGGAGTGTACGCAGCCCGCAAACGTCTCAAAACCCTCATTTGCGCAGAAACCTTCGCAGGACAGTCTGTTGTTTCTCCTGATGTCCAAAACTGGGTTGGTGCTATCACTATCTCTGGAGAAGAACTTGCTTCATCACTCAGGAAACATGTAGAAGCATACGCAGGCGACACCCTCGCGATTCATGATGAAATAGTTCAAAAGGTTGAACCTCAAGAAGAAGGCTTCATCGTCACCACGAATAAAGCTTCCTACTCAACCCGTACCGTACTTGTGGCAACCGGGAGTCATCGACGTAAGCTCGTAGCAACAGGAGCAGACAAGTTCGAACACAAAGGACTCACCTACTGTGCTTCCTGTGACGGCCCTATGTTTGCAGGACAAGACCTCGCCGTCGTCGGTGGTGGTAATGCAGCATTTGAAACCGCAGCACAACTTCTCGCCTATGCAAAAAGTGTAACCCTCATTCACCGCAGTCCAGACTTTGATCGTGCAGATCCTATCACGGTAGAAAAAGTCCTTGCACATCCTAATATGCGCTCAGTGCGTAATGTAGAAATCACTGAAGTAAAGGGTGACGTTTTTGCGAATGGCATTGTGTACCGCGACAAGGTAACGAACAAGATAACCGAGCTCCCTGTCGGTGGTATTTTTATAGAAATTGGACAACTTCCCAACACTGCATTTTTGGAGGGAGTGACCGAACTTACCGAGCGTGGACAGGTTGTTATTGACCCATGGACACAACAAACAAAAACGAAAGGGATTTGGGCGGCAGGAGATTGTACAAACATTCTCTATCATCAAAACAACATCGCTGCCGGTGATGCAGTACGTGCTCTCGAAGATATCTACAAAACATTGCACACGCAGTAATTATACGAAAATAAAGGATCCTCGGGGCAAAGCCCCGAGGTATTTTATTGGGGCTCGCTTTGCTCGCGCATTACGCCCCAGAGGGGCGTGGTATTTACCTATATTCACTCCTCATTCAGCAGAATGACTCTTGGAGTATATTCAGCAGAATGACTTACGTGTCGTGCTCAAAAATGAGAAAGAGTACTTTCTTTTATTCTTCGTCCAAGACGCGAACTTACTAGTTCGCTTACGTCGCTAATAAAAAACGTGAGAGGCAACAACCTCTCACGTTTTTTATTTTCGCTTGCTTATATAATCTTCCTCAATACAGGAAACCGCACCTGCCCATATTGATCCTCCCAAAATTCATACGTCCAAGCATGGTCGCTCGCCTTAATCAACGCTTCTATTGCTGGTCGCTGATATTCGTCGGCTTCAATATACACGGCACCCCCAGGCAACAAAAAATTCCACGCTTCGTCGATTAAAACTTTGTGAAATTGATTTCCGTTTTCATCGGCAAAAAAAGCAAGGTGGGGTTCATGTGCCACCATGTCGGGGTCAAGATTTTCTAGATCACTCGGTGGAATATACGGAGGATTTGCAAAGATAGCGTCATAGAGGCCTGTAGCCGTCTCAAGAGAGTCCCCAGGGATAATCCGCACCTGCTCGTCGGAAATACCGCTCAAGCGTGCGCTCGCCTCAATTCCAGGCGAAAGCTCGGCATCAAGCTCGCTAATCTCCACGAATGTTCTAGGAATATGCTTTGCTACTGCCAACCCCACGTTTCCCGAACCTGCATACGCGTCAAAGGTGCGGAGAGGGCGCCCCAACTCTGCTTCTCGCGCCTTGAGCTCCCCGATAGTGCGAAGTGTCCAATGCGCTGTTTCTGCACGCGGAATAATAGGTTTGCACGAGAGGTCAATATGCACACCTAAAAAATCTTTCCATCCCAAAATGTATGCATACGGCTCCCCTGCTTGCAACCGCTCTACGTCAGTAAAATATTCAGGAGTTTCCTCCCCTGCATATTTTTCTGTTCGCAACCGCGCAATATTTTCTTCGAGTTCGTTGTTCATAGAAAAAGATAGTAGCACAAAAACAAACGGAAGCAAAAAAAGATTATCGATTCAAAAAAGTAATCGTCAACTGCAAAACCGTAGCAAAAGAAACCCAGAGTAAGTACGGAACTTGTGCATACGCAACCCACCGAACATGCGGATAAATAGCAACAATCGCCCACACAAGAGTAACGAGGACGAGAATAATATCAATAGCTGAATACAGATTATTTTTCAAACCAAACTGTAGCGGGGTAAATGCAAAATTAAAAATAAGATTCAAAATGAACGGCAGAGCGATAACAAAAGAAATTTGTCGTAACCATAGCATCATGAAAACTTTGCCAAAGGAAACTGCAATAACTAAATATAAGACACTCCACACGGGGCCAAAAACCCACGAGGGTGGCGCCCATGTTGGTTTAATTAATTGTGAATACCAGTTGTATGTGTTCATGGGATTATTTCAAGAAAAATAAAGGATCCTCGGGGCAAAGCCCCGAGGTATTTTATTGGGGCTCGC
>JAVHQE010000030.1:0-1216 GCA_036170975.1 Minisyncoccota bacterium
TACGCTTTTGCAGTACAGGATATACACCGAAATCGGTGTATACATTACGTTAGGTTTCACAATTCAACGGAGGCGCTATGAATTTTCTTTATGGCAACAATGCACCACGCCACAAAGTATTTGTTAGTTATCACCATGCCAATGATCAGGCATACAGAAATTATTTTGAGCAATTGTTCGTAGATACCCATGACATCATGGTTTCCAAGTCTGTTCAGATTGGTGAAATTTCGCCAAATTTGCAGACAGAAACTATTAGACAGAAAATCCGCGACGAATACCTTAGCGACTCGACGGTTACGGTTGTATTAATTGGATCTCAAACTTGGCAGCGAAAGCATGTGGATTGGGAAATAGGATCAAGCATAAGACAAACCCAGAAAAGTTCACGCTCTGGGTTATTGGGAATAATTCTTCCCACCTATCCTCGCAACGACCAAAACAAGTACGACCCATACACAATTCCGCCAAGACTCTACGATAATATTCAGTGTGATTTCGCAAAAATATATAACTGGAACGATGATCCCGCCGCAGTACAGAAATGGATACATGAAGCCTTCATAAGGCGCAACACAATAAACCCCGACAATTCATTTCCCAATTTTGTAAACAACCGATCTGGCGATAGGTGGCAAAAGTGAAGTGGAGCAAGTGGCTTGAAAACTGGGATATGACATCCCTTAAAATAAGCGCACCATTTCTTGAAATGGAGTGGAAGCCTCAAGATGAAGACAAGGCCGCTGCTTGGGAGCTATACATTGAGTTGCTTACACGTATAGCAACACAGCCTCTGGATGCTGAGCACGGGGATGAAAAAACTGCTTTAGATAGTGTGTTTTCATTATTCGCCATAACTAGACAAGTCCTAAAGAACAACACTAGAAATTGCATTGAGTTCACGAAAATTGCGATTGTCGTTCTCAATCAAGTTGTTAGGCCATTTACTGCGAAATGGCATCGCTTAAGCTTACAAGGTGCCTTTAGTGATCCCGAGAAGTGCATACAATTTCGAGTGGAGTTGGAAGCATTGCAAGAAGCATTGAGAAAATATACAAAAATGCTTGCAAGCATGGCGGGGGTTGAGGACTTGACCTCACTTGAGAGTAATGAAACCTAACAATTCATTCCAGCGGACTGCCTTCGGCAGCCGCTGAATTCAGACGTTAGGGTAACCCAGTGACAACGCGCACGAACTATGTCCTTGTCGATTTTG
>JAVHQE010000031.1:0-1197 GCA_036170975.1 Minisyncoccota bacterium
GATTTTCGACCAGTGTCTCAAAGCCGCCATAGTTGGCGGGGACACCGACAGTGCCGAGAATAGCTATTTTCTTTTTCTTCATTAGTTCGTTCTCATCAGGGGAAGTCACGTTTGAAGATAGCACCCGAATCAGTAATCAAACGAGTCATTTCATTCCAGTCGGTAATGATTACATTTGTTTTTCTTTGAGGCTCAAACCATGTAGTTTCAATCATGCCTTGTGCGCCATGAGTAGCAGCGTATGCGCTGAAGTTGTTTGTTGTCTTAGCCTTGCGCCAAGTAGCACCGAGAGAAGTAAAGCCTTCCTTCTTCAAGGTATCTATAGTCGTAAAAGCCGTTTGGTCGTCCCAGTAGTGCCAATCGCATATGACAATATCTTTAGGTATCTGGAGGCGTAGTGCCTTGCCATAACCAGGTGTGATTCCATGAAAGTGTTGAGCCAACATATTCGGAAATTCAGTAGGTGCAATTAGCATGTCACCCCACATCCATGTTTTTACGCTTTTAGATTTTAGATATTCGTTTAAGGTGATTACATCTTTTAGGAAAAGCGTAGCAGGAAGCAGGGATGTATCCGTCGATAATACTGTTGCAGTTCTATCTTTGTTCCAAGTCAGACCTGCCTCGTCATGGCCGATATGTATAGCTTTAGGTTTTACTGCAGTGATAACTTCATCAAGATAAGGCATTATCAATTTATAGACCATCGGATTCTCAGGGTCGTAAACCAAGGGGCTTAGCATCAGTTCTGGATGCTTACCAGCAAAAAATTGCCCTTGGTGGGTCAAGAGTTGTATCCCCGGAATGACATCCATCCCCTTACTTCTTATGTAAGCCACTGTAGTTACAAACTCGTCGCGGCTCCATGGTGAGGGCAGTAGCTTGCCAGGGAAACTGGGGAAAGCGATTCTCCCCCCCATGTCGAGAATCATGGTGTTGTAGCCAGATGTGGCCGCCAAATCGGCAATTCGCACAACATCGGCAGTGGTCAACGGGCCTAGCACTATATGCAACGCTCGCACTGGAGTTGCATTAGCTAGGCTTGCGCAAGATAGGATTGTGAATAAAAACAGGATATGTTTAATTTTAGTTAAAAACATTAGTGCATGGTCTCCAAGTAAACTACCGAAATATTTTCCACGTATCTGCTCAAGGTGAACTCTTGGTTGTAGCGTATAGCCCCTGCTTTACCCATAC
>JAVHQE010000032.1:0-1177 GCA_036170975.1 Minisyncoccota bacterium
GTGAGGGGTTACTGTCGTTGCACTTGACAAAACCCTACAATCTGGTATACTTGTTACAGTTGTTTTGTAGTACGTTGTTAATTTCAACTTTTTTCAAAGGGGAACAAAATGGCACACGCCGACGGTAACAAAAAAGGAAATCAAGACAAAAAAAATAACACTGGGCACGTTGTCCAGTCGGCCCAACAGCCGAAGTATGTGAAGCCACCAAAGCCGAAAGGCCCGGTACCAGACTATAATAAGCCCGACAAAAACGCCTCGAAGCCCGAACTCGTTTCGGATGATCTGAAAAATCTGTTCCGCGGCTTTTGTGGCTCGTATGACCTCGGCAACGGTGTCTGCGTGGCGGTACGAAAAATTAATCCTGAAAAGGATACCCGTGCCATTTTTGTTCACAGCGCTCCACAGGGAAATATTTTGTCCTGTGCTCCAAAGGACATGTATGTGCTGGTTCGTCAGTTACACATGCCTCGCTTTGAATCGGGCTTGTCTGAAGGCTCAAATAAGCGTGCCTCTCAAGAGTTGTTTTTTAACATCCTCAACGACGCACTCATCGCACAAGGGGTCAAAGAACCCCTGCATGCACGCGTCGTGAAGCCGGTGGAAGTGCCCGTTGTCCATGTCGTGAAGACAGAGCAAAAAGCAATGGCACACGCTGACGAGGCGACACTCAGCGTCATTCTTGCCGGTACCCCAGGGAAGTACGTTCTGGGGAAAGGCGAGGAGCGGATTGTTCTTGCAGTTAAGGAAATCCATCCCCTCCGCCTCGGCAAAGGCCATAAGACTGCAGTCCTTGCAGTCGAAGTGATTGCGGTGAACGCTAACCATCCATTGCACGGCACCGTCAATAAAGGCACGTTTGTGCCCCACGACCTGCTTTCCAGTGGGAAAAAGATGAGCCACGCTGGTGCCCAGGCGCTCCTTGCATTCCTTAACCCACAGTAGTCGGCAAAGAACCGACATTATGCCCCGCAAGCAAGCTTGCGGGGCATTTCTATTGACTTCTCATCCATGAGAGAGTATAGTTAAAGAAAGCCCTCCGGGGCGGTTTTTTAAACAAAATAACGAGCAAAGCGACATTAGATTGTTTACCCAGTTAAATGATTTCAAATAAGTATGAAATTTTACTACGTCTACGTTTTACGTTCAGGCAAAGATAAAAACTTCTACGTTGGAT
>JAVHQE010000033.1:0-5062 GCA_036170975.1 Minisyncoccota bacterium
TTATTCTTCGTCCAAGAGTCTGCATCCAAGATGTGAAATTACTATTTCAAAACTTACTAGTTCGCTTACGTCGCTAATAAAATCCCTGTATGCCCAAAAGTGCAAATACGGTAACAAAACCCCCTAGATTTACTTCTAGGAGGTTTTGTTTACTAATTTTATTGAATAGTTTTACCTATTATTAAGACGCTTATTAATCTCTGCTCGTGTCTTAGGACCAAGAACCCCAAACCCTACATCATTCACAGAATGAACAACTTTATATTTTAACTGAAACCTGCCAAGAGCATCTCGTGTCATCGTTCCAAAATAATTTGTCTCATTTCCTAAAGAACCAATCCCAGAAATCGCTACCCTTGTGTCATGTTCCTTATTAAGAAACTCTTGGAGGTTTTTGACTCCGTCTTCCTTCGACCCAATGATAAAACTACGGGTAAAAGACGGAGTTTCTTGAACAGTTGAAGATGTTTGCTGTTGAAGAGAGGGGGCAATTCCTCCAAAAACTTCGTTGAGTTTTACGCGAGTTTTAGGACCAAAAACACCATACCCTGTATCTGCTTCTGAGCCAGAAGAAATAATTTTGTTTTTAGTTTGGAAAGCTCTCACTGCTTCACGTGTCAAGACTCCAAAATAGCCCGTCTGCTCAATACCTAGTACCTTTTGCAGAACTACCACTTCGTCTCCTCGTGAACCATACCTCAATATCCCTTTTGGTAACACCACCGATTGTTGCAAGGAAGGATTTTCTTCTTTTTTTGCTAGAGGGGGATTTATTACTCCTTCGTTATTACTTTTCTTAGAAAAGAACAAGGAAGTTATCATCCCCACTGGTGGCCCATTTGCAACAATATGTTGAATGGTAACCACAGGTGTAGGGTTCGGATTATAGACTCCTGCTAATATTGTCCCGTGGAGAGGAGGGTCAGTTGTAATGACAGGAAGAGCCCCCTCGTTTGCAGGATTATCACGATACCATAACGAACCAATGACCGAGTCTAACGTTGAAGAAGCAAAAGTGTTTGAAGTGAAATATTTTCCATGAGAAGACGCATAATCATATGTATACAGTGGGCTAGATACCACATTATAAGCATATGCTACCGTGCTTGTTGCACTTTTAAAATACTCCCTTATGCGAACGGCTCCATCAGTAAAAGGTTGTGGAGTAGAACCACTTACTCCTGTATCTACGGAAACAGAAGAGGTTGCGTTATTCCACACTCCACCCAAGGTGGTCCACAATGTTGGAGAGGCATTTATTTCACTAATTGTGAAAGCAGAACCTGTCGTCTGTATGTTTGTTGATGAATTATTTTTATCAACTGCATGAAGAGAAAGGTACCAGTCACGGTTCAGTCCACCCGTACCAGAAACAACAGGAAATCCTGTCCCCGTGAGAAGTGTGTTAATCATGGTGATCAAGCCCGATACGATATTAAGATTTTGAAATTTTGATTCTTGAATAGTGGTTGTCCCGAGGGCACTAATACTCCATGAACAAACAAGTGGGTCAAAGCAAACCCAATCAGTGGATTGACCTTCCCCGCTTCCCCCTTTTGATTCCAAAGTTTCCCCTGAGGGGATAGATATCTTAGTCGCATCCTGCATAATATGGGTTGTCTTCTTGACACCATGGTCATTGGATGCATCCCACACCGTGAAGATATACGTATTACCGTACGTATATGCTGTGGGGGTTCCGCCATCTATTTTAAACTTCACCTGCACCCCATTTGTTGTATCGGTAAACTGCTGTCCACAGAGCGCCGTCCCGACTGAGGTTTCATTCCCTTGCGAGTCATAGCGAATAACATTCCAAGTCGAGGCACTCGTACAAGCTCCCGCTGTAGTCGCCGAGGCACGATAGACATATGGTCCGGCAGACAAGTTGGCGGAACTCAGGTCGAAGTCGAGATTAGTGTCTTCGGTACCAGTACCGGTGTAATAATGCTGAGTCGTACTTTTCTCCCACAGGTTGTTTGCGTAGTTATATTTTTCAATGGATTCATTTTGTGGAGTCTCCCCGTTATCGCTAGGCAGAGTATAGCTCCCCCAGAGTTGGGTCGATCCAGCCCCTTTAGAGAGCAGGTAGGCGCCGGTGTTTTGTACACCTCCAACATTATCAAACTCTGGAGCGTTTATCCAGTTTGCATTCCCTGACAAAGCCCATCCGCTCAGTGTCCCCGCTTCAAAATCATCAACAGTGGTTCCGTCTAGTTTTATGTTGTCTACTTCGCCGGCATTGATACTCTTTACCGATGAATTATCCTCAGAAAATACAAACTTTAGGGTTGAAGTACCCGCCCCAAGAGAAAAAGATTGCGGTGTCCAAGGCAAGATACCCGATGCGGAATTTTTAAGAACTCCATTTATGTAAAAACGGATAAAATCATAGCTACCCTCCGAACCAACGCGCCAATCAAAAGTAAGTGTCCCTGGACCTGCTATATCTTTTTGCATCGTTGATGATTGACTATTCGTGATGGATCCTGACCGAGCGACACGATTGGTCGACGTCGCGGAAACAAGGGAGGTGTTGAAAAGCGACACCGTGTGACCCCCGCCGTCAAATGAGGTATTTTCAAATAAATTACTTGCAGGAGAACCTATCGTATCACCAATAATCCTTGTGCCAGAGACAATTCCAGCATCACCATAAGTATCTGCAACTCCAAAAGTAGCTCCTGTACTATTGGCGTACACTTTGTTTGAAGCAAATGTCTGGTTTTTAGCAGACTCAACCCAGTAACCACTATACCCATTCCCAAAGATATCATTTCCGGCTACGGTCGTAACTCGCGATTTTTTTGTCATTCGTATCCCTGCATTTACATTGCCAAACAGGTGATTATTTACGATGAGATTATTCGCTCCTATATTATGAACTCCGTTTGAGTTAAGCGGGCCGAAATTATTATTCGAGACAATATTATTTCTATTATCAATGGTATCGAGAGATATAGCATTTGCGGTATTCCTAACCCGATTCCACGAAAACTGATTATTGACGGCAGAGTTCACCTGAATTCCGTACTGAGGAGTGCCGTTTATAAAATTATTTAACACTCCTTTTGGGAATACATTGTTTGACGCGTAGTAGAAATCAATAGCACGGTATCCCATGCTCTGAATACGTGATTTTTCCAGAGTAAATCCTTCTCCTGGATTTGCACCGTTTGCACTAGTAACTATCCCATCTCTGTTTATCGCACCTCTACCCAAATTACAAATATCGGCATAGCGCACAAGAATCTCCGAGCCGGCTTTCCCTAAAACATACCCCGTGCCGGTCCCATTGACACTGGTACACAAGGTGCCAGACTCCTTGGTAATACGGGCTGGTGACACAACACTAAAAATATCTCCTGAGCGAATACCGTCAACTATCTCAATTGAGTCTCCCGCG
This sequence comes from Minisyncoccota bacterium, assembly GCA_036170975.1. Classification (GTDB taxonomy): domain Bacteria; phylum Patescibacteriota; class Minisyncoccia; order Phycocordibacterales; family UBA1550; genus UBA1550. The sequence continues at coordinate 3,407 of JAVHQE010000033.1, forward strand.
TGCATAGTCGCTATTGAGTCAGGTCGGCTCGTCACAATTGTTAAACTTTGCGCAGTCGTATCTGCATTTGCAATAAGATAGTACTTGTCTTGAGTGACATTGTGTACGTACCGCCCTATATACTGTTGCAGAGGGGCATACAGTAAACTACTCGAAAGCGTAATACCGCACGATGTCCCCGTAGCACAAGTTGTTCCTGAAGTAATGCTTGGGTTAGCATCTGTACTCGTACTCATTGATGAGAAGGTAATAGAGTTGCTTGTCATTGCGGACACGTTATACACTTGCCCAAAAGCGAGAGAAGAGGTATTTGATACCCGAACAAAATCACCAACAAAGTTTTGTCCCGCCCAGGGAATACCGCTCACCGTTATTGTCGTTGATGTCGGTGTGCTAACAACTGAGGCCACAGTATCCGATGCGTCGAGCGATCCAGTAATCTCAGCATACCCCGTCGACTCGACCTCAAGACCAACATCAGACGTTTTTCCATTTAACTCCAAAACGATGTTCTTCCCCACTTTAAACGCCCCACTCCCTGCGCCCGACGATGCACCGACCGATATGATGCAGTTTGCGCAGGATGGCGTGGTGGTGGCATTCTCGTAGATGTAATTTAGGTTGCCGTTTAGAGGGCTAGTAGTCTGAAAGGTTGCCGTTTCATCTGCAGTATTCGCTACTTTAAATCCACCCATAACTTCAAGGTTTGTATTCGGATTACTTCCTAATGTCACCGTACCAGAATGAATAACGAGGGCATCGGTGCTTGTTGCACTCACGCGGAGCGAGCTCTGTATTGTCCATGCAGAGCTCGTAGCTCCTAAGAATGAAAGCCTCTGAAAAGTATTCGAGCCATTCATTGAGCCGGCCAGAGAAAAACCAGTGGAAGTTGCCGTAAAGGTGGTCAGCTGATTAGGAGAAGAGGTAAAGATACCATTATTGGTATTGTCCCAGTCCCCTCCCACAAAAAGGTTATTTGTTAAAATAGAAAGTGTCGAAGTAGAAGAGCCCCATTTAATATCTCCTCCAACACTAGGTGAAACTGCTCCTGCTTCAAGGGTAACTGCCCCCCTGGCTGAAAACTTTTCCCGGACCATACATAGAGACCCCAATCACTCAAGAGCGTAAGGTTTCCTCCTGAAACACTCATATGGAGATTTTGACTCGCGCACGCAGAACCGTTTACAGAATCACATGCGCCAATGTCAGAATTAACCAATGGTCCCGCATCTTCATGACGTACAATCAGTTCATTTTTATAAATATCCAAACCGGTAATATTCCCACTATTAAATCTCGTTACGACTGCTCCTGTTATACCGTTACTGTTATCCATCCAAGCAGTAACAGGTGTTCCTGCTATAGGATCAGTTACTGAAATAGCATATGCACCATTTGCATCTGTTGTGGTTGCATAAGCAGTCGTGCCATTTACAACAAGCTTTATTGTTGATGTTGCCTGAGTAACCCCATCATCTGAATAAACAGTACCCGATATCATCGAAGCAAAAACAACATAAGGACTAAAAAAAGCAATGAACAGGGATAAAAGTATTTTAATAATTTTCATTATCTTATAATAACATAGACATATTCTTTTACAATAAAGGATCCTCGGGGCAAAGCCCCGAGGTATTTATTGGGACTCGCTTTGCT
>JAVHQE010000034.1:0-4936 GCA_036170975.1 Minisyncoccota bacterium
AACCTTTGTCACCCCAATTCTATCAAAGTGTCACCCCATAAGGTTAACTGTACACGGTGTTGTAATGTCAACAAAAGTAAAGTATGATTTATGGACGGGAAAGCTATGAAAAACGAACCCCAAACATACTACACACCAACGGAACTGGCCGAGTTACTGTCGGTCAATGTGATGACCATATACCGATACATCAAGGCCGGCCGGCTTATCGCTCATAAGATCGGCAAGGAATATCGGATTGATCGTACTGAGTTTGAGAGGTTTATGGCCAAGACCAAGACAAAATAAATTTTATGAACGAAGCATATTCACGCATCATTATCGATAAGAAGCTCCGGGAAGCCGGATGGGACATTGAGAACTCCTCTCAAGTTATTTTCGAAGACCACGGAGACGCCGGCCGAGCTGACTATGTACTCAAGGATACTTCGGGACACGCCGTCGCTCTCATCGAAGCAAAGCGACCTGACATAGATCCGTACAGCGCAAAGAAACAAGCGTTTGATTACATCCAAGCTCAATATCCAAAGGTCCGGTTCATTTACCTCGCCAACGATAAGCTAGTTTACCTATGGGATCTCGACGGTGGAGGCGATGCCACTGTTGTGCCGGCATTTTTCTCACAAGAAGACCTGATGCGTCGTCAAAGCTCGCGTGCAATGAACCTCGCCAAGAAGTTTAGCGAGGATCCAGTCACAGAAAATTATTTCAGTGACGTTACAGACAACGTCACACTCCGTCCATATCAAATTGATGCATGGAATGCTATCGCTGAAAACTACGACAATGGAAAACACGCCTTTCTCCTTGAGATGGCAACTGGGACCGGCAAAACAGTGCTGGCTTCACTGATCATCTCGCGCTTTTTGCGTTCCAATAACGCACAGAATGTTCTCTTTTTGGTGGATCGTAAATCACTCGCAATTCAAACAAAGAACACGTTTGAGAGATTACTTCGCGGTGTTTCGTCCGTGGGTACCTACTGGGGATCAAACAGGAAAAATCTCACCGGTTCGAATGTTGTTGTCGCGACCATCCAGTCGCTCACACTTCACGGAGCGCGCGATTTCTCCCCAGGATACTTCGACCTCATCATTCACGACGAGGCGCACCGCAGTATTTATTCTCCTGAAGCACGTGCGGCAGTCGATCACTTTGTCGGCGCAACTAAAATAGGTCTTACCGCCACACCTCGTGATTTCTTAAAGAACATCGATATAGATAAGCTCGCAGAAAAGGATCCACGTAAACTTGAGCGCCGAGTGCAACGCGACACATATCGTTATTTCGGTTGTGATGATGGAGTGGCTACCTTTCGCTACGCGATTCAGGACGGTGTTGCTGCAAAGTTTTTGATACCTCCGAAGTATCACAAGATGAACACTTCGATCACCCAGCAAGCACTCTCCGAGGAGGGTATCACCGAGATCAACGACGTAGAACTCGAGGAGGGTGAAAGCATCAAGATCCGAGACCTCGAGAAAAAAGTGCACTTTCCGGTTCGCAACCGTCGCATGATGGAGGAGTTTCTCGAACACGCATTACGCACGCCGGACGGAGAAATTGGTAAGACACTTGTTTTCGCTGTCTCACAGGATCACGCACTCGCTCTTGAGAAGATCCTTAACGAGCTTAAACCTGAATACGGCGGTCGTTTTGCAATGACCATCACATCTCGTATTCCAGCTGCTCACGATATTGCAAAGGACTTCGCAAAAGACACTAACAAACTTCCACGCATCGGTGTGACAGTGGATATGCTCGCTACAGGTTTTGACTGTCCTGAGATACTAAACATCCTGCTTGCACGTCCGATTTTTGATCCAATCACATACCAACAAATTAAGGGACGAGGTACGCGTCTCTGTCCGGAAATTAGCAAAAAGGAGTTTGTAGTTTTCGACTTTTGTGGCGTCGTTGCTTACTTTGACGAAAAGTACGACTGGGAAGCTCCCGCAAAATTGGCCCGTGAGGGAGGTTTGACCACCAGTTCGACACTTACCACGGGTTCTGAAAGTGTGGACCACGTTGAGGAAGATAAGGGGCTTTCCGGGCCTCGTGTGTCCCAAACTCCGGACGTAGTTCTGACCCGGGACGTAATTACCCTCCCTGAGGGCGATACTGTGGACCGAAATATGTACCGAGATGAATGGACTAAGGCGGTCCAAACATTCATGAGTAAAAAGACCGACATGGTATCCGGAGCACTTGAGGATCCGGACAAAGTCGAAGAACTTATCGAAGAAATCAACTCAACACTCCTCAACAAGCCAAAACTTTACTTCAACGAAGAAAATCTCCAGGTGTCGCATCGCATTGTCGCCGGTGTTCGTGAGTTCTTTCTATCTGCCCTCGGCAAAGAACCGCTTCCAACTCGAGACGAACAACTCGCTTCATTCAAGGAAGCGTTGGTAAATAAGTTTGCTCAATCCGATAAACCAGAAAGTTCGTTCAAGCGTGCGGTCATGGTGGAGTTTATTGCCGATCAAGCAATCTCAAATGACAAGTTCCGCACGACGGTCCAGGCAAATCCTACGCTCGACTTCCTGCGCTGGGATGAATTCGCACAGGCCTACTCTGTGACTGAGTGGCTGGATATTTTCTCAAAAGAGGAGCTTACTGAGCTTGTGTCGGATATTTCAAACGCGAAGATCTTAGCACTATAAAAACATGGATATCATTTCACTTTACAAACACCGCATAGATGCACTGATGGATATTCTCTTCGGTGCCGGAGTGTCGAATCCACAAACGATCATTGAGCAGTTGAACTATCTGCTTTTTTTGCGTGCACTTTCAATCAAAGACGACGAAGCAGAATTACTCGGAATCACAGACGAAAGCGAGAAGATCTTCTCCGGAGACCTCTCAAAGTACCGATGGCAGAATTTACTTGCACTCAATGCAGAAGACCTTTTCAAAACACTAGAAACTTCCTTTGACCTTCTGCAAAAGAAATCGAAAAACCCTACCGTTAAACTTCTTTTCCGTAATGCTCATATCAAGATCTTCGACAAGCCGACCCTGCGTCGTATCCTCCATGAGATCGAAACATTTTCAAAGGAACTTGATGCGATTGCTCACGAGGGAAACAAAGACGTCTTCGGCGATATGTACGAATATCTTCTCTCAAAACTTTCTTCGGCCGGCACAAACGGCCAGTTTCGTACACCTCGTCACATAATCGACTTCATGGTTAAGGTCGTCGATCCAAAGAAAAACGAAACGATACTCGACCCTGCTTGTGGTACCGCTGGCTTCCTTGTCGCCGCGTATCGCTACATTGCCGGTGAATATACCAGCGACAAGTTAAAGAAAGCTGGTAGTCCTCGCGCAATGGATAAACTATCTGCAGATGAGAAAAACTTCCTGTTCAACCACATGTTCACCGGCTTCGACAGCGATGAAGATATGATCAAGTTCGGGATGATGAACCTGCATCTTCACGGACTGACAAAGTCACGCCTCGCTCGACAAAACTCACTCACTGATACGAGCGGAATGAAAGACAAGTTTGATGTTATTTTGGCAAATCCTCCCTTTAAGGGTGTGATCGATGAGGAAAGCGTTACCGAGGATGTTCGTATGGGCACGAAAGCGACCGAGTTACTTTTTCTTCGCTTCATGATGGACCACCTTTCACTCAAGGGGAAATTGGCCGTGATAGTTCCGGAAGGAGTTGTGTCTAACGCATCTGGAGCGCACGTAAAAGTAAGAAAAATGTTGCTGGAAAAAGGATTGTGGGCTGTCGTCTCCTTACCTCACGGGACTTTTAATCCATATACGGGTATAAAAACATTTATCGTTTTCCTTGATGCCGAGATAGCAAAGAAAAGAAGTGAACTACTTTTCCTGAACATAGAAAACGTCGGCATGAGTTTGGGTGCTCAGCCGCGACCAATCGTAGAAAATGATCTGCCAGAGGCGACTCAAATCCTAGACGAATGGAGATTAGGAAACACAATTAAAAACAAATTAGTTACGTGTGTAGAAAAGTCGAGAATTTATTCAAACAAGTATCACAATTTGGTCATCGACCGATATCAAAGGTCAGCTGATCGAAAAGAAACAAAGTGGCCGATGGTCGAGCTCGGTGAAGTGCTCGATTATGAACAACCAACGAAGTACATCGTACGTTCCGTTGATTACAAAGACGAATACGACACTCCCGTTCTCACGGCTGGCAAAACTTTTGTTCTCGGACACACAAATGAGAAAGATGGCATTTTCCGCGACAATCTGCCAGTTATTATTTTCGACGACTTCACAACTGCGACAAAGTTTGTTGACTTTCCTTTCAAAGTTAAGTCATCAGCAATGAAGATCTTGCATGTGAAGAGAGAGAAGGCCGATCCCCGCTACGTTTTTTATGTAATGCAAAACATTGAATTCGCTTTCACCGAGCATAAACGATTCTGGATCTCGGAGTACTCAAAGATCAAAATTCCACTACCCCCTCTAGAAGTCCAAATGCAGGTTGTAACCGAACTCACAAACGAGGAGGATTTGATCAAGAAAAAAGGAGAAGAAATTGCTCAGCTAAAGGAATCCATCAAACAGAGAATTGAACAGATTTGGTCTGCCTAGCGTCTCTGTTAGGAAGCAGTCAAAAAACCATAAAAGTCATAGGGGTAAAAAGGGTAAAAGTCGTAGGAATAGGGGTCAGGTACCTTTAAAATTCCAGTTGACTCGCTTTGCTCGGCCAAATCTGTGTGGTCACAAGTCAAAAAATGTATGCTTCGCATCCTAAGTCAGTGTGAGCCACAATAATTTGTTTTCTGTCGAAAACAAATTTTCCAGCCCCGGAGTCCAGGCAAATCTGCTGATTCGTCAGCTTTTTTCTTGCTAGAAAAATATGCTTCCGCCTTTCGATTCCCCCAAACAAGTAAAGCAGTTTACTTGTTTGGGTCATGAATGTAAAAACTCGCTCATTTCT
>JAVHQE010000035.1:0-1117 GCA_036170975.1 Minisyncoccota bacterium
GAGTTCAAGAAGTTTTTGGACGAAAAGGACAACGGGCTCACCGACGCGAGACTACGTGCTATGCACAGCTTTTATTCTCGGCGGATGAGAAACGCTGAGAAGCCGTTTGCTGTCGTGGGGGTTGTTACTGAGGAAAATATCCCTAACAGTAAACTCGTAATGTGTGTTTTTCGCCAACACTCGCCGAACGAGGAGAGGGTTGTGGTACCATTGATTTGTCTCAGAGAAGACAAGATGGTGACACCACGAGTCCTCCCCCGCAGGCCTGCGGGTCGTTTCGAAGGGGACAGTTTGCCCGCCTAAATAGGGGGCAGACGCTAAGTAAAAAGCTCGGAGGGCAAACCCCCTCTGAGCTTTATTGTATATTGATCCCACTATCTCGGAAAGACCATATTGGGGGAAATTAAAAGAAGCATTTCCTGAAGATAAAAATCTCGGGACGATGGTTCGTGTTGTTGCGATAAAGGATTCAGTGTATGGTCGCTCCTACCAATGCCTCTGTTCGTGTGGTGATAAGGAAGAAATACTCACTTTCTCGGGGCGCTTTGTCAAAGAGTGCTTGGTGGAGGTGTAACATTCTGTCGTAAGAAACAGCCAGAGAACCCCTAAAAAGGACTCTGGCTTTATTGTTTTGATTTTTGGGCTTAATCTGGTATATTTAACAAATGGAAATGGACGAACGCAAGCTTGATGAACTTTTACAGGTTACCCATGAGAATAATGAAATTTTGCGTTCAATGCGCCGTACGCAACGATGGAGCTCATTCTTTACATTTGTCTATTGGGCAGTAATCCTCGGTTCTATCTTTGGTGCGTACTATTATTTCCAGCCAGTGATTCAAAAGTATTTAAAGACCGCGCAGACTTCAATGGGGATTATTCAAAAGTTTGAAAGTACTGCCGGGGCAATTCCTACTGATATGCAAGCCGTAAAAAATTTGTTAGGGAAGTAGGAGGAGTCAATAGTCAATAAAAATTTGCCGATGATAGCTGTTTTGGTAGGTATCATTGTGTAAAGAATATGCCGATGATAGCTGTTTTGGTAGGTATCATTGTGTAAAGAATATGCCGAGGTAGCTCAGTTGGTAGAGCATTCGCCTGAAGAGCGAGGGGTCAC
>JAVHQE010000036.1:0-4782 GCA_036170975.1 Minisyncoccota bacterium
TGAAGTGGATTAGAAACTCACTATTTCTTTTTGTCATCATTCCAATTACAAGCATACTCTGCAACTGGGCATTAGTGACTATGTTGACGTGTATGCGATCCACTATACCGCGTCAGAATGGGATAAGTATGTTTGGTTCACAAGCCTGATCAAGCAATACGGACATCCACTCAAGCCTATCTGGAATACAGAAGAAGATTATCGTCCCGATGAGGCAGGAAATGTATCCAAATCATTTTTGATCGCTCATTATTTGCAAGGGATGGATAAAGTGTTTTACTTCTTGGCCAAGGATATTGTGGATGCCAAAGGAAATCTGGTTTATCACGGGTTGTTTGATTCGAATAACAACCAGAATCCATCCATGCTTGAGTTGCAACAGCTTAAAAGTTTCTTAAGCAGGGGGGGCTATTTGGGTGCACAGGCCGATGGCAGCAATGTGGTTTTTTTCTTTAGCGATACAGAACAAATACGCACATTGAATATGATAGCCTGGAATATAGGTGCTGACACCTATACCTTACCAAAAGGGATAAGTGGCTGCCAAGTGACTGATGCGACAGGAAAGTCTATGGCTTCAATATCAAAACAACCTGTTTCATTCAATTCACAGCCCAGTTATTTAACTTGCAGTACGGATGTCGGCTTTAAACCTCAGAGCCAGACAAGCTTCCAGAACAGCCAAACAAAACTCGCAAATGAATCATCTGACTATTACCACAGCCTATAAATCATGAGAGAGTCCACAGTACAACCTTCCATTGATATCTTGATGGCGACTTATAACGGCGGAAGTTATCTTGAGGCACAGCTCGATTCGATTTTCTCGCAGACAGTTCAGTCTTTTACCCTTTATGTTCGCGACGACCAGTCAAATGACAATACGGCAGAAATCTTAAATCGATATTCAGAAAAATTCGGTCCAAGGATGAAAGTCCTAAATGATGGATTAGGGCGTCTAGGTGTCATTCGAAACTTTTTTACACTACTCGGCGGCTCTAATGCCGAGTACGTGATGCTCTGCGACCAAGATGATGTGTGGTTGCCTAGAAAGATTGAAATAACACTAGCTAAAATGCAAGAGATTGAATCTCGGTCAGGTAAACATACGCCTGTACTTGTGCACACTGATTTGAAAGTTGTTAGTAAGGAGCTCGAAATGTTGGGTGACTCACTATGGCAGTATCAGAATCTTGATCCAGCCAAAGACTCTTTAAGTAGGCTCGTAGTACATAATGTTGTTACAGGGTGTACCGCCATGATCAACAGAAGCCACGCAGATTTAACGCTATCCGCCTTGCCAGAACACGTAATGATGCATGACTGGTGGTTTGCGCTAGTTGCAACTTGTTTCGGCAAGATTGATTTTGTCACCGAGCAAACGATGCTGTACAGACAGCATGGCAAAAATGACACGGGTGCAAAGAAATGGTCTGCTTCGACACTGCTTAAAAAGCTATCCACTTACTCGGAGACATCTAAGCTTCTTCTGCGCAAAACACAAGCTCAAGCTGGCGAGTTCTCTCTGAGATTTCAAGCAAAACTTACTGCCGAACAAATACAGCTGCTAAATACATATTCAGAAATGGACAAACTTTCAGGATTAGGAAAAAGACTTTTCCTAATTAGAAACTCAATATTTAAACAAGGCGTGTTACGAACATTCGCAATGCTTGCCTTTATTTAAATTAGTTAGAGTCGCGTCCCTTTATAAGTAAATATGATTTCGCTCCTGCCTAAACAAAAATGGCTGTACCTTTGGCCATATGTTGGCCTGATAGGCATGTCTACGATGCTTCCATCGGGATCGGTTTATGGATTTAACCTAAAAATCATTCTGATGGGTTTACTTCCATTTTTCTTTTTTCCATATGTCGTATTTAAAGGTAGGCCAATCAAACTACCGGCACTACCAATACTTTTAACCGTAACGTTGCTATCAATTGTGGCATTTGGAACAGTTATTGGTTTGACCAATAACGAAGTGAATCCAACGCATGCTATCGATCAGGCCAAATCATTTATCGTCACGATAGTCATTGCTTGGCTTTCATATTTCTTTTTCATCAATAAATTTATTTCATTTAAGGAATTCTTTATTATCACAGCTGGTGCGAATGTACTTTTTGCTATTGCAAAGCTGTTTATGATTTATCTTCTGTTTACAGGAGCAATAGGCTTTCTAGAGCTGGTTGACAAGGTTAAGGCTATCTTTGATTACGATTTTGTCAGTCAAGAAATCAGTGAAGGTGTAATTCGCTTGCACCTTGTCAATGACAGTCTGACGCCCTTTATTTTATTTTTTACTCTGCAAGCCAAAAATTTTGGGGTCGCCTTAACACGGACGGTCCGATTTTCTTTAATTGGCATATTCCTTATTTCTATTTTTATTGCTTTCTCTAGATTCCTTTTCCTTGAGACTTTTCTTATTGTCCTTGTTCATTTCCTGACGCAAAGAAGTTACGCCCGTTTATTGATAGCGACTTTCTTTATCTCAATAATCGTTATTGCTAACGACGAATTGAGTGCGCCGCTCGTGAAACGCTTTGCTAGTAGCGAGACCTCTGCATCAGACTCTATCCGTACCGTTGAGGTTGATGCGATTGCCACAGAAATAAACAAAAATCCTATTATAGGGAAAGGGTTGGGTTCCTATACGAACACCATAATTCGCAATGTGGCATCGCCTTATAATTATGAGTTCCAATGGGGGGCTTTTATGATGCAATTCGGCATTCCTATTTTTATAATATTGCTTGCATCTGTTCTGTCGATTTTCCCTATAAATGTTTTCCAGATTTCTTCCTACTCGGGAACGTATCTGGCATTAACCTCTATCTATCTATTGTGGCTACTATCGGGGCTAACCAATCCCTATATGACCTCATCAACCAGCGGAGTGATTTTTTCTCTATTTATCATCGGTAGATACTCGCTGTTAGCTAAACATGATATGCAACGAGCTCAAATTAACTCGCCTCATCGGCGAAATTGAAAGGCATATAGCATGGCAATACAAAGCTCAACTGTTGTCCACACCCAAGTAATTATCGTCACTCATAAGAGTGCGCCTGTCATTGGAAAATGTCTTGCCGCTTTATTCAAACATTATCCCAATGAAGATATGCAAGTATGCATAGTTGATAGTGCATCTCCTGAATTGTCGTATCTGCAAGAATTGCAGAAGGCTTATCCTCGGGTTGAATTCTTGCTGGAAAACTCAAATGTCGGCTTTTGTTTGGGCAACAACATTGGCTATCGCGCTTCGCAAAAGAGCAATAGTGAATTCGTGCTATTCCTCAATCCGGACGCATTCATTACCCCTGATTTATTGCCTAAACTCATTGCGCGGATGCAACAGCCCGAGTGGGCTGATGTGGCTGTGTGTACGCCGCTTTTATTAGGCTATTCTCTGAAAGAAGATAAACCCTCTGGCTTAATCGATTCCGCCGGCATAGGCATGTCCAGCTATGGCCGTTTTTTTGATCGCGGCCAAGGCAGTAGTGACTTAAGCGCGTTCTCGCAGAGTACGGAGGTCGAGGGTGTATGCGGCGCGTTCATGTTGTGTCGGCGTGCGGCACTTGATGCAGTTTCGCCTAATGGCGAGGTGTTCGATGAAAGCTTCTATATGTACAAAGAAGACGTCGATCTTTCATTGCGCCTGCGTCGCGCAGGGGGCCGTCTGATGTTATGTGCTGATCTGGCGGCTTATCACTGCAGAGGTTGGTTAGGGAGTCGTGCTCAAATGCCGCGCTGGACGATCACTCAGTCGATCCGTAATGATTGGCGTGTTTGGTGGAAGTTCAAGATATACCTATTGCCGAATTCGATTCTGTCCTTCTTCTATCTGTCACTGAAGTCTGTGATCGTTGCAACGGATATCTGGCTGGTACGCGGATTATTAAAAAAGGGAAACTGATGTCGCCAAAGATTACTTTATGTATCCCCACGCTGAACCCAGGCAAACTGGCTCAGCAGATGGTCGATGCGCTTAAAGCACAGACGTTGCAACCAGATGAGATACTGGTGATTGATTCCGCTTCTACCGACGGTAGCATTGCGGCCTATAACGGCGTCGGGGCGAGAATCATGCCGATACTGCGCAAAGATTTCGACCACGGCGGCACACGCAACATTGCTTTCAAATCTTCTGCTGCTGATATCTATATCTTCATGACTCAAGACGCTATCCCTGTTGATACGCGAGCTTTAGAGTTGATCGTTGAGGCATTGAGCGTGAATGAATGTTGTGGGCTGGTCTATGGTCGCCAAGCGCCCTCTCAGGATGCAGGAGTATTCGCTAGGCATGCACGTCTATACAACTATCCCGCAGGAGAAAGCACCGTACTTAAGAGCGCAGCAGATGTCCCCAAGCTGGGTATTAAAACCGCATTTTGCTCTGACTCTTTTGCAGCGTATCGGCGCAGTGCGATGGAGCAGATAGGTTTCTTCTCCGACAATACTTTGTTTGCAGAAGACAGCATCGCGGCGGCCATGCTTTTGCAACGTGGTTGGCAGATTGGCTATGTAGCCAATGCTGTTGTAACCCATTCGCATGATTATTCACTCAAGCAAGATTTCTGCCGTTACTTCGATGTGGGCGCTTTCCATAGCTTGAACAGTTGGTATATGGAGTTCTTAGGCAAGGCTGAGGGTGAAGGGATGCGTTTTGTGCGTTCTGAATATAACTACCTAAAGAGTCAAGGTGTCTATTTTGCTATGTTTAAAGTTGTTTTGCGCAATGCAATACGTTGGTTTGGTTATAAAGTTGGGAGAAAGCAC
>JAVHQE010000037.1:0-1100 GCA_036170975.1 Minisyncoccota bacterium
GGGGCTAAAACCCCAGTGTCGTCTTCGTGGAAGTTTTGCGACACTCAAAGAGGGAAAGGGAAAATCGCACGACGAGAGGGGGGAAAAGGGTTCTGGACTTTCACGACACTGGCGGCGGATTGGTTCAATCTACATTTTGCGCAGGCATTGACAATAGTGGTTCTTGGACCTATACTGTTAATGTATTGATATTAATCAAGTGAGGGGTGGGCTAAGCCAATTTACTTCCATGAATCTGCTGCCAGGTTTTGCAGGTGGTGGGTAGTAATGCTCTGTCACAAAGCTTAAGAAGTTATCTATGAATACTTGTAGATTTGGCCGAAGATGCCGGAACACTACTGGTCTTTTGCTATTTATAGGTTTCTTTGCTATCCCATTATCTGCTTGGGTAGTGCTTTCAGCACCAACGCTTAATTCTCCGCCTGCAAATGGGGCAACAGGTGTTTCCGTAACGCCTACATTAAGTTGGTCAACTGTTCCCGGCGCAAACGGTTACTGGCTTATGGTGGCCAGGAACCTGGCAGACTTACCCACTGACATCAACGCCGTAAGTTGCCCTAACTGCGTGAGCAACGGCATTTCCGTCAACACTGTCTCTCCCACTACCAATTATGTTGTCCCAGCGGGAAAATTAATCGCCGGGACTGTTTACTACTGGAAAGTCCAAGGCTACAATACTGTCCCAACCCCGGATACTCAGGGCTACTATTCGAGCGCGTATAGCTTTACAACCGCTGCCGCAGCGATCGTAGCGCCCACATTGTCATCACCAGGTTCCGGCAGCGCGCCAGGCGCGGCTATCGCCACTTTAACGCCCTCGTTCGTCTGGAGCAATACCGGTGCAACAAGATACGGGTTGTATATCAGCAAAGATCCCTACGGTTCAGCGAACATTATTTATTCCAACACTAATTTAACCGGCACAGTGCTATCAATGCCATCAGGCACATTATTAAACGGCACTAATTACAAATGGAACATGACGAGTTTCAATTCCGCTGGTACCGAGAGCAGCGTGTCGGGGGCGTTATATTTCAATACGCCGGCCGCAGCGATCGTAGCGCCCACATTGTCATCACCAGGTTCCGGCAGCGCGCCAG
>JAVHQE010000038.1:0-4658 GCA_036170975.1 Minisyncoccota bacterium
AAAAGTGGCAGTGGTGGTTATCCACAGTGTCACCCTTGAAGGTTAACTAAACAGCATTTCGGGTGTAACCCCTCACACCTATACAAAAATCCTCTATAAACCTAGTCTTTGCGAGGAAGTAATCTGACGAAGCAATCCAGGGTTTAGTGATTAACTCCTGGATTGCTTCACTTCGTTCGCAAAGACGGGCTCATAGGGGTGAGGGGTTACTTTTGGATTTTTTCCCTAAATTCCTCAGAACAGACCTACTTCAACAGTAGTATGTTATATCTCTATCGTAAAAAAGCAAAAACCGCCAAAAGCAGTTTTTGCTTTTGGCGGTTACATAGGGGAACTAATCTCCCCACAGGCACACTAATTCTTCTTCGGGTACAGGCCTCCCTGTCGGAGTAACACAGACCGCAACAAAAAAACCCAGAGGTGTATTATTACTGATCCTTTGAAGGACTGCTTGTTCAAAGACAATACCTCGAGGGCCTTCATGTGCGATTATTTGCAACGTTATGTCGCACCCTTGTTCGTTAACGATAAGACAACGATCGTTGCAAGACCCGCCAACGTTCCCTGGGATCCTGTTCCACCAAGGGGTATCGATCCTGGCAAGCAGATCGGCACTAGCTTTGCCTATCTGCACATAACCAACCTCACTCCCCTCAAGGGCAAACGTTGCCTCCGCGGAACGATCGCGTTCGTTTCTCATATTCCCGATGCTTCTGTGTGCAAGAGTACGTACAATACTTTCAAAATCATCCCCCATTAGAAACATTGCGAGGTCTGTGTAGAAAAATGCGTGATTGTTCCTTGAAAGAACGTCTGTGTCCATGGTCTACCCCTCAGAATATCTTGCCAAGTTGGCAATGGAGACATTGCTATAGATCACCACACTCATTGTCAATCGTTCTCCTTTTTCCTACTCCCCGCTCACGTTCTTTGCTTCAGCAGTCTTCCCTTCTGCTTTCAATATCTGCACATAATAGCTCTTCGCCTCGGCGTACGCCGGCGCAAGCTCGTATGCATATTTAAATGCTTTTTCTGCATTCATTAAATCTTTTTTAGCATAATACGCATTCCCTAATTCAAAATACATTGCTTGTTTTTTAGGGGAAAGCTCTATTGCTCGATTGATATATGCAATACCTTGGTCAATAGCACCAACATGAACAAGGAAACTTCCCGCAAATATCTGATAGCGAGCATCACGAGGGAGCTCCCCTGCCTGTTTCCCTAGCTCGTTTGCTGCAAGGACAATAAACTGTTTTTGAATATCAGAAATTGTACCTGGATGACCAAAACCGTTCATGGAGATTTGCCCAAGTTGCTCACGTGCTTCCGCTGTACCAAATGAATTATATGCAATAGCTTGTTTAAAGAACGCAAGATTATTTTCTGCACCCGATCGGTCGCTCATTGCTCGAATGAGGGTCGTGTTCTGCATGAATCCGTTGTAGTTCACGGTGTAGATGAGGACGCAAGCAAGGAGAATCGCGCTACCGGAGACAATCACCGTAAAATCTTCCTCGTTACGTTTTTCTTTTTTTACCACCTTTTTTTCAGGAGCCTGGTCTCGATGTCGTAGACTCTCCACATAAGCGAGTATCATGCCAAAATAAATCAAACTCGTGAGATTATCAAACACAAAAAGATTTTGGAAGAAATATCCCCCCAAGAGCCCCGTAAGGATACTCTTCTCAAGAACAGAGAGGGGTGTCGTCGGTCGCCAGATATAATAAACGGCAAAACCAAACAGAGAAAGGTAGGCAAGGAGCGCAAAGATGCCTCCGGCGATTAACCAGTCGAAAAATACATTGTGTGCGCGATCAAACCATGACTCTTGCCCCCACATATTAGGGTCATAGTATTTGTTAAATACATAGTTAAAATTTTCCATTCCCCATCCAAGCAAAGGGTGCTCTCTGAATCCTTGGTATGCCATATTCCAAATCATAAAACGTGATTTGGTCGTTTGCTCAGTAAGAGAGATTGCGGCAAAACGAGAGAGAACAGGACTTTGTTTTATAAACGAAGTGTTTTGTATTGCTACAGGAATAGCCGACAAAAAAGTATTGTTCTTTATCACGGCCGTATCTCGCAATGCAATAACTAACGTTGTACTAACAATCAACGTCATGATCGCAAAAATACCCAATATGGTCACTCGTACTGCTTTCCGATATTCACCAAGCAGACCAATTAAAAAAGAAGTTATCATCACTCCCACAACAAGCCCATATATTGCCCCGCGAGTTCCCGTATGGTAGAGGACAAAAGCTTGCAAAAAAGCAATAAACACGTACGCTACTCCGAAAAATTTTCCCGCATAATTATTGAATTTCTCTCCTGCGAGCAAGAAGAACGCAAGAAAAACATTGATGAGTGCATAGGTACCCAGATATGCAGGATTACCCAAAGAAGCGCTTACACGTGTACCACCTTGAGAAATGCTTGCATCTCCCGCCCATTGCATCACACCATAAATACCCATAATCAAACCGACACCAAGGTTGAATTGCAAAAATGGTCGCCAAAGGTTGCGCACCGTGAGTACCGTGGAAGCAACAACAAAGTATGCGAACAAGTGGAAGTACGTCACTACACCCTCCATGCGTTCGAAATTAGACCAGAAACTTTTTGTAGGATTTTCTCCAAAGATTGCGGAAAGGGTGATGACAAAAAGGAGCACGCAAAATGCGCCGAGTAAATAACTTTTCTTTGGACGATATGCGGGGTCGATGTAGGCAAGAACGAGCCATGCAGAAAACATAACTTCGACAATAATACGAAACGCGAAGTTCTTACCGACGATGTACGGGAAAAAAGTACTGTTCCCTATAACAATAAAAGGGATAAAAGGTATCGCGATAAACCCCGCAAAAACTACCCAATTCGCCAATATTTTATGTATGTTCATAATGTGGTTATTGTACCATAAAAATCATGAAAACAAAGAAAAAGGTTGGGCCATTTTGAACACCTGCCTGCATATGCTAACATACCTCTATGTCTCTTCACCTACTCAAAAACACAACCTCTATGAACGACGTGCGTATACTTGCACAAGAAGATTATGGAACAATGATCAAAGGAACTGTTGATATTGTAGAAAAAAAAGTTGCCCTCGGTGGCGATTACCACATGGAAACGTGCGAGCTTTTGGTGAAAAACGGATCAAATCATACCAACATATGGGGGTTTAATATTCGTTTTGACGAAGGACAAGGTGAGCTATTAGAGTTTGATTCACTCGTGAATATTAAGCCCGCCATCGGCAACAAAAATCGTTCTATTGAAAATCCTGAAATAATCCAGGAGGCTACAAAAATTATCCATTCGTGGATACAATTTCAATGAGCACTCTCTCTTATCCTATGTTCGAAAAAAATACACTTTACTACGCAGCAAATATTGAACCTGAAATTGCAAGAATGTTTAAGGCGCACGATCAAGGGAACACCGACACTGCTCTGAATTTCAAAACGCGTACCTTGGTGATGATTTCAAAGATACTTTCACTCCACGAAATAAGTATGGCTGGTCGTGAAGAATGGTTTGCCATCCAAAACCTCGTTATGGGATACGACAAACTTGATTCTTTCTCTCGGCACGTACTCCTCTCCTTCGGAAAACCTTTTTCAGAAAAATTTATGCACCAGCTTAGGTAAATTTTAATATAATTTTTAATTATGATTCCCCGAATTATTCACTACTGCTGGTTTGGGAAAAGCCCAAAGAGCCCCGAGATTCTCATGTGTATTGAGAGCTGGAAGAAAACATGCCCCAATTTTGAGATTAAAAAGTGGAACGAGGAAAACTTCCCCGTAGAGCAGTCCCCCTTTGCGCAACGTATGTACAAAGAAAAAAAATGGGCATTCGTCGCTGATTACGCTCGCCTCAAAACCCTTGCTGAACAGGGAGGCTTTTATCTAGACACTGATATGCTTCTCGTGCAGTCTCTTGACTCCCTCGTCAAAAACTCCTGTGTTCTCGGCGAAGAATCAACGGGTATGATAAGTGCAGGAATGATCGGTGCGGAAGCACACCACCCATTTATCGAAACATGTAAAAATTTCTACGACGAAAACCCAGAAAAGATCATCACGATTCCTCGTGTTCTTTCACAAATATTTTCGAACTATCCCGACAAACAAAATATTACCGTGTACCCACCAAAAGCTTTCTATCCATTCGACAGCGAACATATAGAAGATTTCCGTGGGCAAAATCTTGGACCAGAAGTTATTGGCGTGCACCTCTGGCATTATTCATGGGGACATCCGCTCAATAAATTTTTCAAAAAAAATGGTGTGTACTATGTTGGGAAAAAAATAGTTGAGATGCTTGGTATTAAAATGCTCCTTAAAAAGATTTTTAAATTTATTTAATATGCTCAACAGAAGTAAAATAAAATACGCCCTCAAAAAAGTTTTACCGAAAACTATTTTTGACGTGGTTCTTAACCTTTGGCAAAACGTACTTATAAGATTAGTAACGATTATTGACCATGTGCGCCTCAAGAAATTTAAAACATATCAATCGGTACAAACGTCACACGGTGGCCACAACTTTTCCCTCTTCATCTCCCCTAAAAACGGCTTTATCGATAAGCACATTTTTCTCTATGGCACCTACGAACCACATATTCTCGATATTATTGCGAACTA
>JAVHQE010000039.1:0-1086 GCA_036170975.1 Minisyncoccota bacterium
TTATTAGCGACGTAGAGCGAGCAAAATGAGAAAGTACTCTTTCTCATTTTCGAGCACGACACGTGAGTCATTCTGCTGAATGAGGAGCTAATATAGGTAAATACCACGCCCCTCTGGGGCGTAATGCGCGAGCAAAGCGAGCCCCAATAAAATACCTCGGGGCTTTGCCCCGAGGATCCTTTATTAATTATTTAATCATTCATTGTTTTATATGGCACATCCAAAAAAGGAGAGGACACTCGTTATCTTGAAACCTGATTCCGTTCAGCGTAGTCTTATCGGTGAAATATTGTCTCGTTTTGAACGCACGGGGCTTAAATTTGTCGCAGTAAAGTTTTTTGTCCCAGAGGCAGAAAAAGCATGGATACACTACGGAAAAGATGACGCGTGGTTTTTGAAAAAAGGCGAGAAAATCGTTGAAAACCTTAAGAATAACAATCTCCCTGTAGAGAAAGAACCTATTGAATATGGTAAGGATATTATTCAAGGTTGCGTAAACCTCTTTACCTGTGGCCCTGCGCTCGGTTTGGTTATTGAAGGAAATCAGTCTGTCGCTGTGGTAAAAAAGCTCGTTGGTGGCACAGAGCCAACAACTTCTGACGTCGGGACAATTCGCGGGGATTTCACGATTGATTCGTACGAGATTGCGAATATTGACAATCGCGCTGTACGCAATCTTGTGCATTGCTCAGATAGCCCCGAAGAGGCAGAGCGTGAGATAAAGATTTGGTTTGACGAGGATGAACTTATCAAATATCGCCTTATCCAAGAAGAAATTTTGTACGATGTAAATATCGATGGAATTTTAGAATAAAATTAATAGAGAATCTTTTCAAAAATCTTGCGTAATGCAAGAGTTTTGTTTTGTAGTCTAAAAAAGTTGTTGCTTTTTTTGTGTTCGGGTGTATACTGCAGATAGGGTTATTCGAGATATTGTCTCCTTAAATGATTGACAAGGGAGTTCTATATTTTCATGCGCCTTGGCGTATGATTGCGGACACCCACCTGGAATTTCCAGAGTCAATATCTTTTGTAACCCTAGAAAAAAGCTCTACGCCACTGCGTAGAGCTTTTCATTTTGTGCAT
>JAVHQE010000040.1:0-20574 GCA_036170975.1 Minisyncoccota bacterium
CCCCCTTTTTCTTTTGCGTGATACAATATAAGGTATGCACCTCAACATAAAGAAAATCCACCCCGACGCAAAGATTCCCACCTATGCACACTATGGTGATGCTGGGTTTGATTTGTTCGCGACTGAGACAGTGACGATACCCGTAGGCGCACGGGTACTTGTGGGGACAGGGATTGCTATGGAAATCCCTGATGGCTACGTTGGACTCATTTGGGACAAGAGCGGACTTTCTATAAAACACGGATTAAAAAACTTGGGCGGGGTGATTGACGCAGGGTATCGCGGGGAAATAAAAGCAGGGGTAGTGAATTTGAGTGACGAGGATTACACAGTTGTTGTGGGACACAAGGTTGCGCAAATGCTTATTCAAAAAGTTGAGCGCGCAGAAATTGTAGAGGTCGATGAACTTTCGGATACTACCCGCGGACATGGTGGTTTTGGAAGTACGGGGAAGTAATTTTTTAAATATGAACGACACACAAATCGAAAAACTTATCCATGATGAAAAAAAACGCCAAAAAAGTGTAATCAACTGTGTGTTACTCACTCTACGTCGTTAAAGAAAAACAGAGGGATCCTCCACAGGTTGCATCAAGAAGTTTTTTGCCCAATAGTTACCATCTCTAATTTTTTGTAAGTTCACTATAGACGTATACGATACTATATAACTGGATACAATATTCTCTGCATTCGCTCGAACATACAAACTCCGTGTTTGCATGTTGCTTACTCATTTGAGAATAGTATATTATACGTCTATAGCATGGAAAAATACGACAAAGGGGAAATTAAGGAAATCATTCTTTCAACACTGCTTGTTGTTGGGGTCATTGCGGTTGCAATTACGATGCCTAACGTTGTGCAACTTTTTAAATATTTCAACCCCAAAAATGCATCAGAACGGCAGAGGATTAAGCGGTCGGTGTATCGTCTCGAGAGTGCGGGGCTTATTAAACAAAAGGACCACAACGAAGGAGTGTTTATGCTGACGGAAAAAGGAAGAGAGAAAGCAATGATATATGCATTGGCGCAAATGAAAATTGCTTCACAGAAAACCTGGGATAAAAAGTGGAGGTTAATTATGTTTGATGTTCCCGAAAAAAAGGTGCAGGCACGTCGCGCGATAAACTTCGCACTCAAGAGACTTGGATGTGTTCAATATCAAAAGTCGATTTTTATCACGCCATTTCCGTGTGAGAAAGAAATTGATTTTGTGGGAGAGTGTTTTAATATTCGAGAGCATATTCGTATTGTTACCGCGAGCGATGTAGAGAAATCAGAAGCACTTAGAAAAGTCTTCAAAATTTAGGGATTTTTGATTTAAATTTTACTATCTACTTATACGGTACTATAGTACCGTATAAGTAGATAGTAAAATAATACGGTTTCCGTTTTGTTTGCCCCGTGCTATATTCACTTATATATGAAGGAGAAACTAGAAATAATCGTTCAAGAAGCTCTTCACGCGCTCGGCGTTGAGGCAATTACTGTTGTAATAGAACGCCCTGCGGATATTACCCACGGGGATTATGCGACGAATGTGGCGCTTGCCTATGCAAAGGAGGCTGGGCTCTCTCCTCGTGAACTCGCGGAAAAAATCGTAGAAAAAATCCGTGAGAAGGAGATTGAGGAGATTAAAGAAATTACGATTGCCGGACCGGGGTTTATAAACTTTAAACTTTCGGATGAATATTTCTCAAACACTCTCAAAGAAGTACTCGAACAGAAGGAACAGTGGGGAGGTAGTAAAATTCTTGCAGGGAAAAAAGTTGTTGTTGAGTACACCGACCCTAATCCGTTTAAAGAATTTCATATTGGACATTTAATGTCGAATACTATCGGCGAATCAATATCTCGCATCATCGAAGTAAACGGCGCAGAAACGAAACGCGCATGCTATCAAGGCGATGTTGGGATGCATGTGGCAAAGGCTCTTTGGCGAGTAGTAAAAGGTGATGATTCTGCGTTACAGGCATTTCCTGATTTAAACCATGAGAGCGTAATACATGACTGGAGAGAATTACTTGTTAAAGGTAATGCATATGCCTTCGGTAGTAAGTTTTACGAAACAAGTGAAGTTGCGAGAAAAGAGATTGTTGAGATAAATAAAAAAATATACGAACGGTCAGACCAACATATCAATAATTTTTACGACCAAGGACGTCAGGCTTCACTTGATTATTTTGAAACCATTTATAAAAAACTCGGCACAAACTTTGATTATTATTTTTTTGAGTCTGAAACAGGGGAGTTTGGCAAAAAGATTGTTCTTGAAAACCCTGCAATTTTTGAGCAAGGCGATGGTGGCGCCATTGTTTACAAAGGGGACGAAGAGCAGGGGTTACATACCCGTGTATTCATAAACGCTGAAGGCCTTCCCACCTACGAGGCAAAAGAACTCGGGTTGGCAAAAATAAAATATGATTGGTACAACTATGATACCTCTATTGTCATTACGGGCAATGAAGTAAACGCGTATTTTAAAGTACTCCTTGATGCGATGTCAAAAGTTTTTCCCGACCTTGCAAAAAAGACCATGCATATCTCTCATGGCATGCTCCGTTTACCTACTGGCAAAATGTCTTCACGAACAGGGGATGTCATTACGGCCGAGTCACTTATTGCACAAACAAAAGAAAAAGCTCTCACAAAGATTTCAAAAGAATTATCCTCACAGAAGGAGCAGGACGAACTTGCTGAGCAAATAGCAATCGGTGCAATAAAGTATTCTATTCTTCGCCAAGCAACAGGGAAAGATATTATCTTTGACTTTGAACAATCTCTTTCTTTTGAGGGCGACTCAGGTCCATATTTACAATATACGTATGCGCGCACACGTTCACTTCTTGAAAAAGCGAGAGATAAAAAAGTTGACCCATTGAGTATGCACACGGGAACAAACTTACTGCATAAGACAATACTGTATTTCCCTGAAATTATTTTACGCGCAAACGAAGAATATGAGCCACACCATATCGCAACGTATCTCATTGAACTTGCCAGAGAGTTCAATTCATTTTACGGGAACACTATTGTTCTCGATGGGGGAGAAGAAGAATCTTACAAGCTCGCGCTTGTAAAAGCGGTGTCTCAAACACTTAGAAACGGACTCACCGTGCTCGGTATTCCTGTTCCCGAGAGAATGTAAGTTTTGGTGATGAGATATTTCGGTAAGTATCCCTTGTTAAATTCTCTTGAAAAACTGAAAAGAGCGTGGGAAATAATGTTGGCAACCATAGACGTATAATATACTATATAACTGGATACAATATTCTCTGCATTCGCTCAAACATGCAAACTCCGTGTTTGCATGTCGCTCACTCACTTGAGAATAGTATATTATACGTCTATGGTTGGGGTGTTGGACGGAGGATAGTTGATTTTTAGTGAAATCTTTTGTTCTTTGGTCCCATTGTCCCTTTGTGGTATTCTTGAGAAATATGAATGAAGAGGAAAATAATAAGATCAAAGTCTATGGCCAAGCTTTCATCCAAGATGTGAATTTGGGAATTCAGAATCAGCTGATTCGAAAGCTTTCTGAAATAGCACGTCGCGAAGAGGAAACTCTCGCGCGCTGGGAGGCCCTGCATATTTTTGAGAAAACACTCGAACAGACAAAAGACGGCCAGCCTTTTTCGTTTTATGACGGACCTCCTTTTGCGACGGGGTTGCCACACTATGGGCATATTCTTACCTCGGTAATCAAAGATGTTATACCACGCTATCAGACCATGCGTGGGCGCTATGTGCGTCGTGTTTGGGGGTGGGACTGTCATGGTCTTCCCGTAGAAAACCTCATCGAGCAGGAGCTTGGACTGGGACACAAAAAAGACATCGAGGCGTATGGCCTTGAAAAGTTTAACGAGGCGGCACGCGCTTCGGTCGTGCGCTATGATACCGAATGGAAAAAAATAATTCCCCGTATCGGACGGTTTATTGATATGGAACATTCGTATCGCACGATGGATGCCAACTATACTGAATCAATTTGGTGGGCATTCAAAAATCTTTTTGATCAAGGGCTTGTATACCAAGGATTCAAGTCGATGCATATTTGTCCACGGTGTGAGACGACACTCTCGAGCAATGAAGTTGCCGACGGATACAAGGATATTACCGATATTTCAGTTACGGTAAAGTTTGCGCTCGCAGATGAGCCCAACACTTTTGTGCTTGCGTGGACGACGACACCGTGGACATTGCCGGGCAATGTCGCCCTTGCGGTGAACCCTGCTGAGGAATACGTAAAAGTGCTTTTTGAAAACCAAACATACATTCTTGCTTCGGCACGTGTTGAAGAAGTTTTTAAGGGAAAGGAATACACCGTCGATAAAAAAATACGAGGCGCAGATTTAGTGGGGAAGGCATACACACCGATTTTCCCAGAGATGAAAACATGGCTAGAGTCTACAAAACTTCAAGTAGAACAAACAGTAAATGTTAAAAATGGTTGGAAAGTTTATGGTGCAGATTTTGTGACCATGGAAAGTGGTACGGGGGTAGTGCACATTGCGCCGATGTATGGGGAAGATGATTTTGTCCTTGGGCAAAAATATGATCTTCCTCGTTGGCACCATGTGGGCTTTAATAGCACTTTTATCAAAAGTTTTGTCCCAGAATTTCTGTGGGAAAAACAAGCAAAACCAAAAGGAGACCATCAATCCACGGACATTTTAATTATTAAACACCTTGCGGGTGTGGGTGCGCTTTTTGCAAAAGAAAAAATGGTGCACGCATACCCTCATTGTTGGCGGTGTGATACGCCACTTTTGAACTATGCAGCGGAGTCGTGGTTTGTGAAAGTTTCGGCGCTCAAGGAAAAGCTCCTCGCCCAAAATGCAGAGACAAATTGGGTACCAAAAAATATGCGCGATGGTCGGTTTGGAAAATGGCTCGAGGGTGCGCGCGACTGGGCAATTTCTCGCTCACGTTTTTGGGGTGCACCTTTACCTGTGTGGAAATGCGAAGCATGTAACACTGAAAAAGTGTTGGGTAGTCGTGCTGACCTTGCCGAGCATACGAAAAAATCAGGCAATACCTATATCGTGATGCGTCATGGGCAAGCAGAGAGTAATGTACAAAATATTTTGTGTGCGAGTGTCGAAGGGTGTGGAGGGAAGCTTGGGCTTACCGAAGAAGGGAGCAAAATGGTGTACCAGACGGCAGAGACTCTCAAAGGTAAAAATATCGACCTCATTGTTGCTTCACCGCTCAAGCGTACTCATGATACCGCAAAAATTGTCGCTGAAACGATTGGCATAAAAGAGGATGCGATTATCATCGACAATCGTTTGCGCGAGATTGGGTTCGGTGTTCTTGATGGGAAGAGTGGACAAGAATACCACAAGACGTTTACCACGATTCGTGAAAAGTTTGATCGTTGCCCTGAAGGCGGGGAAACACTTACGGAGATGAAGGCACGCGTGATGAGCACCCTCGAGGAACTAGAAGCAAAGTACAAAGGAAAAACTATTTTAATTGTAACGCATGAGTATGGTGTATGGATGCTAGAAGCGGGAACGCAGGGGATGAACAAGGACGAAGCAACCGCACTTAAGGATGGGGGGGATGATTTTATAGAAACAGGAACGGCGAGAAATCTTCCTTTTACCCCATTTCCTCATAACGCAGATTTCGAATTTGATTTTCATCGTCCCTATATTGATGAAATACCCGTCGGTTGCTCGTGTGGTAGCACTATGAAGCGCGTGCCGTATGTTTTTGATTGCTGGTTTGAGTCGGGTTCAATGCCCTACGCGCAGTTTCACTATCCTTTTGAAAACAAAGAACTTTTTGAAAAGAATTTCCCCGCAAATTTTATCGGTGAAGGAGTCGACCAGACCCGTGGCTGGTTTTATAACATGCTCGTTTTGTCCGTTGGACTTTTCAACAAGGCTCCTTTTCAACAAGTGGTCGTGAATGGGCAAGTTCTCGCCGAAGATGGGCAGAAGATGTCGAAGAAGCTTAGGAATTACCCTGACCCTTGGATGTTCCTCAACACCTATGGTGCTGATGCGATACGCTACTACCTATTGTCTGCACCTGTCGTTCATGCCGAGGACATGTCATTTTCAGAAAAGGGGGTTGATGAGGTTGTCAAGAAGTTTATTATGCGTCTCACGAATGTGCTCTCTTTCTATGAATTGTATGTAGAGAATAATGTGCAACAAACGGAAGGAGTATCGCAGAATATTCTTGATCAGTGGATTCTTGCGCGACTTGCCGGAGTGGTAAAAGAAGTGACGATATCATTTGATAGTTATGAGCTTGACCGCGCAATGAAGCCTCTCAATCTTTTTGTCGACGATCTTTCTACATGGTACTTACGTCGTTCGCGCGAGCGTTTTAAGGCAGACGATGCATCTGATCGAGTACAAGCACTTGCGACTACCCGCACCATACTCCTTGAATTTTCAAAAGTACTTGCCCCGGTGATGCCGTTTTTGGCGGAACATATTTATATGCGTGTAGGTGGAGATAAGGAAAGCGTACACCTCGAATCATGGCCAGAAAATCTCAAGGCACACGAAGACGAGAATCTGCTCGCGAAGATGGAGGAGGCGCGACGTATTGTTTCGCTTGCTCTCGAGGCTCGCGCGAAAACAGGTATCAAGGTTCGCCAACCACTCGCACGTATTACCGTAAAAAACTCGCTCTTAAAAGATGATGAGGGGTACCGCTCTATTATTCTTGATGAAATAAATATTAAGGAGCTAGCATTTGATGCTACTCGTGAGGAAGAAGTACTTTTAGACACGACAATCACTCCTCTACTCAAACAAGAAGGACAGTTTCGTGATTTGTTACGAAGTATACAAGAGCTTCGTAAAGAGATGGTGCTGACCCCTGCGGATGTTGTTGTTCTGCGTATTCAGACGAATGCCAATGGGCAAGCGCTCGTAGAAAAGTTTGCGTCAGAAATCAAAAAAACTGCACTCATTCGAGAAATCATTTTTGGAGAGACGGAAGGTAAGTCAATTCTGGTTGATGACCTTTCTTTTGTTTGCGCACTCGAGAAATAACTATGGCATATCAGGTGTATCATACGCGGGGAATTATTTTGGGGAGTGTCGCGATTGGTGAGTCAAACCGTTTTTATAAAATTTTTACCGAAGAACTTGGGCTTGTGAGCGCTTCTGCGCAATCGGTACGCGAGGAAAAGTCAAAACTTCGCTACGTTCTCCAGGATTTTTCTTTTGTCCACCTTGACCTCGTGCGCGGGAAGGAGGTGTGGCGGATCACGAGCGCGGGGGAGTGGCGCCCGCTTTTGCATATAAAAGACAATATAACTTCACTCAAACTTTTTGCGCGGTACTGCACACTTCTCGTGCGACTTTTGCAGGGCGAGGGGAGGGAAGATGAAGTATTTAATGATCTCGTTGGTGCCGTCAATTTTTTGGAGGATCAACCATTGCCACCCGAACTCGTGCTTTCTTTTGAGACGCTCGTCGCGATGCGCGTGTTGGCGCATTTGGGATACCTTGATGCAACAGGTTACGATATTTTTCTTGAGTCGGGAGTCTGGACGAAGGAACTTCTAGAAGCTTTTGAGCCATTGCGTTCAAAAATACTCCCCCTCATTAATGAATCACTCAATGCTTCACATCTCTAATCATTTCCCTCAAAACTTTTAACTTTCTAACGCTGTAGTGCTATACTAGAAAGCATGGCAGATGATGTAAAAAGTAGAATTGAAGAGCTCGAGAAAGAGTTGTATTCAAAAGATTTCAAGCCCCTTAGTGAAGAAAACGTGCTTACCCATAAAGAAATTTCTGTAGGGGAATCATGGGATGCAAAAACAGACGCCCTCTCTCTCGAGGAAGCAGAGGCACGTAAAGAAAAACGACATCGTATGATGAAAAAAATTACACTATTCTCAGCAGGGTTTTTCTTTATCGCTACACTCGTTACAAGTTTTGTTTGGTGGAAAGGACTTAATGTTGTTTCTGGTACAAATATCAACATTGATATTTCCGCCCCCCTTGCCGTCGCAGGAGGGGAACCTTTTGATACGAATTTTGTGATAACCAACGGAAATAAGGTTTCCGTTGACTCAGCGACACTCCTCGTCGAGTATCCTTCTGGTTTCTATTCCTCAACTGATAAATCAGAACTTTTGCGGAATTCACAAGATGTAGGCGCAATTCTCCCAGGGCAGGTCATCACAGAGAAAATATCCGCACTTTTATACGGACAAGAAAACACAAGCAAAGAGGTAACGGTAACCTTGGAGTATCGTATGGCGGGATCAAATGCAATACTAAAGAAATCAAAAACCTATGCCATCAAAGTATCGTCATCTCCCGTGAATATAACTCTCGGAGCTCGCAAAGAAGCAAACTCGGGGCAGGAAACTGAGTTTGACGTAAGCGTCAGTTCTAATACAAAAGACCCCACGGGAGCCCTCATCGTTACCGCAGAATATCCCGCGGGCTTCAGCTTCAAAAGTGCTGAGCCTTCGTCAACATACAATACGAACAGTTGGCAGATAGCGAACCTTGCTCCTGAAGAAACGCGCATTATCAAAATCCACGGTATCCTCGAAGGTCAAGAAAACGAAGAAAAAATTACAAAAATTTCAGTGGGAACACAGAGTACAAGGGATGAAAGATTGATTGGCATTACTTATGATTCGGTGAGTGAATCGACAACAATAACAAAACCGTTCCTCGGACTTGACGTCACGGTTAACAACGAGCATTCTCCCGAGTATGTTATTGGACTAGGGAAAACGGTACAGGCGGTTATTTCTTGGCAAAACAACAACCCCGCACCACTTAGCAATATCGTAATTGAAGCAAAACTGAAGGGTGAAGTACTTAACCGCTATTCAGTGTACGCTTCGATCGGTGGGTTTTATCGATCCACTGACGATACTATTGTTTGGGATAAACGAGGAAATCCAGAGCTCCGCCTTGTCGAACCAGGAGCAAGAGGGTCTGTCGGCTTCAGTTTTTCTCCGCGGGCACTTGATGCGAACACGACCTCAATCATAAAAAATCCACAGGTAACTTTTGACGTCCAGGCTCATGCACAGCGCACCTCTGCTTCCGGGAGTTCAGAAGATGTCACTACGTTTGCTTCGCGTACGGTGAAGTTTGATACAGACCTTCGTCTTGGCGCCCGCGCGACATATTTTTCTGGCCCTTTTAAAAACACGGGAGCACTACCTCCAAAAGTAGACAAAGAAACAACATATACTGTTTCCTTTACCGTACACAATTCTTCAAATAGTGTTTCAAATGCAGTGGTTAAAACCACCCTACCAATTTATGTAAAATGGTTGAACAAAATTTCACCTGAAGGTGAAGGGGTAATCTACGGTGATGTGAACTCCGAAGTGACGTGGAACGCGGGGCGCATCCCGGCAGGAGGCACGCGTGATGTCTCTTTCCAGATCTCTTTCTTGCCAAGCCTCAGTCAGGTAGGGCAGGCACCAAAACTCACAGGAGATGTTGTTCTCTTGGGTACTGATGATTTTACGAAGACGGAATTACGCGACCAAAAACCTCCTATAACGACCTATCTTTCTTCAGACCCTCAAGTTGGTCAAAACCAAGTAACTGTGGTAAATTGAGCTAGTAATAAAGACCGCTCATCACCCCTATGAACCCCTTAACTGAAGTAATGGAAAAAATCACTTCGCTCGCAAAACGGCGTGGTTTTGTGTACCCATCCTCTGAAATATATGGTGGCGTTGCGGGTGTGTATGATTACGGACACTATGGTGTCCTTCTCAAAGAGAATATCAAGAATGAATGGTGGAAAGCGATGGTGCAACTTCGAGATGATGTGTATGGTCTTGATAGTGCGATTTTCATGCACCCAGAGACGTGGGTGGCGTCGGGGCACGTAGGTGGATTCAATGACCCTCAGGTAGACTGTCGCAACTGCAAATCACGGTATCGCGCGGATCACATCCTTGAAGGTTTTGGTATTGTCGCCGACAAAATGCCTCTTGATTTTTTGAATACCGAGCTCGACAAATTGCGCGCCGAGAAAAAGCTTGTCTGCGCGAAATGTGGCTCGGCCGACCTTACGCCCGCAAAGTCATTTTCGATGATGGTGAAATCAAACCTTGGCTCACCGGTGGACATTTTGACCGAGGAAAACGTCATGTACCTTCGTCCCGAAACATGTGGGGGCATTTATTTGGAATATAAAAATACGCTTGATTCACTGCATCCAAAATTACCGTTTGGTATTGCACAGGTTGGCAAGGCCTTTCGTAATGAAATTGCTGCACGCCAATATATTTTTAGAACGCGTGAGTTTGAGCAGATGGAAATGCAGTATTTTCATAACCCAACCCAAACGAAGGAGTTATATGAAAGGTGGAAGGAGACGCGTTGGCAGTGGTTCCTCTCTTTGGGTATCCCCGCGGAAAAAATCCGTTGGTATAAACACGAGAAGCTTGCGCACTATGCGAGCGATGCCTACGATATAGAATACGCGTATGGTTTTTTTGGTGGTTCATTTAAGGAAGTAGAGGGTATTCACGCACGAGGGGATTGGGACTTGTCGCAACACTCAAAGTTTTCTGGTGTTGCTCTTGATTATTTTGACGAAGAGTCAAAGACGCGATTCATTCCACATATTATGGAAACGTCTGTTGGACTTGGACGACTTTTTCTTATGTTCCTCGATAACGCCTACACCGAAGTTGGCGAAGGGGATGATACCCGAGTATTTTTGAAATTCCCCCCGAAACTCGCACCGATTAAATGTGCCGTTTTTCCCCTTTTGAAAAACAAGCCAGAGCTTGTAGCAAAGGCGCGCGAAGTTTTCGGCATGCTCCGCAAGGACTTTATGTGTGAGTTTGACGACAATGGCAACGTGGGGAAGCGCTATCGTCGCCAGGATGAAATCGGCACACCGTTTTGTGTAACTATTGATTTCGATACATTAGGCGAGACACCCGAGTTGAAAGACACAGTCACGGTGCGCGATCGCGACACAGGGGAGCAGAAGCGTATGCCAATTAGTGAATTGACAAATTATGTCAGAGGTGCTATTATATAAACTTATCGTCAGGAACAGACAAGCTAAAAGTCCGAGCAATCGGGCTTTTTGTTTTTGCCTGATTTCCGTCTTTGCGAGTCGGTAACCGGACGTGGCAATCCAGAGTTCATCGCACAGACCTTGGATTGCCACGTATGAGTACATACTCGCAAAGACAAAAAATAGATTTTGTCTGCAGGGAAGGATTCATGCTACACTACCCCTATGAAATTCAAGAAAAAAACATTACCCAACGGTTTACGCATGATTACGATTCCGATGGCAGACAATCCCACCGTGACCGTACTCGTTTTAGTGGAGGCTGGCTCAAAATTTGAATCAAAAGAAAAGAATGGCGTCTCGCACTTTCTTGAACACATGTGTTTCAAGGGTACAACCACCCGCCCTAACACGAGCGACCTTTCCAAAGAGCTCGACACGCTCGGCTGTGAGTTCAATGCGTTCACCGGACAGGAGTTCACGGGTTTTTATGCAAAAGGAAAATCTGCTGATTTTCCAAAGCTTATTGATATTATTTCCGATCTTTACCTCAACCCCCTCCTCAAAGAAGATGAAATTGAAAAAGAAAAAGGGGTTATTGTGGACGAGATCAATATGTATGACGATATGCCCATGCAAAAAGTTCACGAAGTCTGGATGAACCTTTTGTACGGCGACCAGCCTGCAGGGTGGGCGATTACGGGTCCGCGGGACATCGTACGAGGAATGAGTCGTAAAGATTTTATTGTTTATCGCAAGGCTCACTACGTAGCCTCCGCAACGACGGTTATTGTTTCGGGAAATGTTGAAAGTACTGATGCCTTCAAGGAAATCACAAAAAAGTTTAAAGGGGTTTCCGAAAGCAAAAAGAAAGGCAAGAAAAAAACAACCAGCAAGCAACTTTTACCACAAGTTGTAACTCAATTTAAAGAAACAGATCAAACCCACTTTATCCTCGGAGTGAGATCGTTCCCTTTGTATGACGAGCGAAATCCAACACTCGCCGTTCTTGGCGGAATCCTCGGAAGTGGCATGTCTTCTCGTCTTTTTAGAAAATTGCGTGACGAAATGGGGGTAGGGTATTATGTGCGCGCGGGAAATAGTGCGTCAACCGATAGTGGGTACTTCTCTGTGTCGGCAGGTGTTGCCAATGATCGTCTCGAAGAAGTCCTGAGGGCAGTCATGACGGAGCTCAAAGAGATTAAAAATGTTCTTGTTACTGAAGAAGAACTCTCGAAAGTAAAGGAACACCTTGTTGGGATGATGTATCTCGGTCTTGAATCATCTGATGACCTTGCTGAGTACTATGGTATGCAAGAAATACTTCGGCGTGAGATCGTAACCCCCAAAGAGCGCGAGCGTCGCATTCGTGCGGTAACGGCTGAAGATATACAAAAAATTGCGCGTACTATTTTTGTAGAGAAAAATTGTAATCTTGCGCTCATTGGCCCAACGAAAGAGGGTAGTGCCCTCACGAAACTTTTGAAATTTTAGAGAAGACGATTATCCGGGCTTGATGTAAAAAGTAAGCCTCGTTGGTGCGAGCATTCTTTTCGGAGGCAGTGTTTCCCTACGGGTTCCCTTAAGGTATATTTTGTGGTACGATACAAACATGAAAGATTCTAAGACTGAAACAACTATTTCGATTACGACGGGCACGATTATAAAGACAATCATCATTCTTGCGGTTGTTTCGGCATTATGGGTTTTGCGTGACCTGGCGCTCATCATTATTACCGCAGTTATTTTGGCATCTTCTATCGAGCCGGGGATTAAGTTCTTGGGGAAGTACCGGGTTCACCGTATTCCTGCGGTGCTTATCACGTATGCTGGACTCGCGGGGTTGTTTTTTGGAGTCGCATACATCTTTATCCCACCTATTATTAATGAGTTTGCCGACGTTTCGCAAAACCTTCCAAGCATGATTCATTCAGTTGACCAAAGTCTGTTTGGAGGGAACAGTCTTCTTGCCCCTGCTTTTTCTCAAGTTGGACAAGCCACATCAGCAAACAGCACAAATCCTTTTTTTGAAGAGATTATAAAGAGTATTTCTGGATTAGGAGGAGCCACCTCTCGTGGAGTTTTGGGGACGGCGAACGTAGTTTTGAGTAGTGCACTCAGCTTTGTCCTCATCGTTGTTCTTTCTTTTTACTTTGCAATGCAAGAGCGAGGTATTGAATCTTTTTTAAAGATCGTTATTCCTTTTGGTAACGAAGCGTATGCAATCAATCTTTGGGAGCGTTCAAAGGAAAAAATAGGGAAATGGATGCAAGGTCAGTTACTCCTTGGGGTACTCATCTTTGTTCTTGTATACCTCGGACTCACTATTTTTGGCATTCCTTACGCAATGTTACTCGCGCTCCTTGCAGGGCTTTTCGAAATCATTCCAGTCTTTGGACCAATTATCTCGGCAATCCCAGGGGTTATCCTCGCATTTACTACTGGCGGGGCAAGCCTTGCAATTATGGTTGCTGGTTTCTATCTCCTTGTCCAGCAGTTTGAAAGTCACCTCATTTACCCACTCGTTGTTCGAAAAGTCGTCGGTGTGCCACCTATTCTTGTTATTCTTGCTCTCCTTGCGGGAGCTAAACTTGGAGGATTCCTGGGTATCCTTATCTCTGTGCCTGTTGCCGCTGCACTTATGGAATTTGTTAATGATATTGAAAAACAGAAAAAAACTCGCTCTTAGGAATTTATTTTTATGGATACAAAAAAATTTTACATTACGACGCCAATATTTTACGCGAATGCTGAGCTTCATCTAGGGCATACGTATACGTTAATTTTGTCAGATATTCTGGCACGCTATCATCGTGGAATCGGAGATGAGACTTTTTTCCTTACGGGTTCAGATGAGCATGGTGATAAGATTGTGCGTGCTGCACAAAAGCAGAATATGGGTCCACAGGCCTTCGTGAACGCGAACGTTGCAAAAATGCAGGAGCTTATCAAAGAGCTCAACGTCTCGAACGATCTCTTTATCCGAACTTCTGACAAGGAGCACCACTGGCAAGGAGCTACAAAACTTTGGCATGCGCTCGAAGAAGCAGGAGACATTTATAAAGGTGTTTACAAGGGTCTTTATTGTGTTGGGTGCGAGGCCTTCGTTACCGAGAAAGAACTCGTCGAGGGGAAATGTGCGCACCATGATGCTGTTCCTGAAAAAATAGAGGAGGAGAATTATTTTTTTAAGCTTTCAAAATATGCGCCCGAGATTAAAAGACTTCTCGAACGTGGGGAATTAAAAATTACCCCAAAATCAAAGGTTAACGAAGTGATTGCACTTATTGAAGCAGGGGAGGAGGGTGTCTTAAGTGATGTGAGTATTTCTCGCCCTGAGCGCGCGATCCCTTGGGGTATTCCGGTGCCCAATGAGCCGAACCAGCTTATGTATGTTTGGTGTGATGCACTCTCTAATTATATAACTGCATTGGGATACGGAAGGAAAGATGATGAGAATTTCAGGAAATTTTGGCCAGCAAATGTGCAGGTTCTCGGGAAAGACATCCTCCGTTTCCATGCACTTTTGTGGCCAGCATTTCTCCTTTCTGCAAAACTCCCGCTCCCTCGAGAACTTCTCGTTCATGGTTTTGTAACTTCGGGAGGAAAAAAAATGTCAAAAACTATTGGCAACGTGCTCAGTCCCGGAGAGTTCATTTCTGAATACGGACTTGACGCATTACGATACTATCTTGCGCGCGAGGTCTCGACTGGCGAGGATTGGGATCTCACTCGTGAAAAATTCAAAGAAGTCTACAATGCAAACCTTGCAAATGGTTTGGGGAACTTGGTTTCAAGAACATTAAAGATGGCAGATCAATATTTTGACGGTGAGGTGAAAGGGGACACGATGAGCGCTCCACCCCTTCGTACGCGTATTCATGAAGTTGAGGCGCTCGGTGATTTGGCAGGACTAAACATCCCGTATTTGATTATGAATGATATCCTTCCACGTTATCATACTCACATGATGGCGTATGAAGTAAATAAGGCTTCAGACGCTATTTGGGAGCTTGTAGGGCACCTTGATCAGTTTATTACTGACTACGAGCCATTTAAACTTATCAAGACAGACAAAGAAGCAACAGAAAAAGTTTTGTGGGGTCTTTTGTATGGATTACGAGAAATAAGTACCATGCTTGCGCCGATGATGCCAGAAACTGCAGAAAAAATTGTTGAGCTATTGGGGGCGAAGGTAGGAAAAGAAGGGGACATAACTTTTTCTTCCAAGGTGCCCACGGATCCTTTGTTTATGAGGAAGTAGTATGATGCGATCTCTATATGTTCCCGCATGTCTTTGCGAAGAGGTACTCCAATGAAGCAATCCAGGACCGTATCCGCATATTTTTGCTGACTTAGCAAAGGCACCTTGGTACGAAGTAGGCCTGAGCCTCCCTGTATGTCTTTGCGAGGAACGAAGCAATCCAGTATTGTATTTATGCATCCTCGCTGAATTCTCAGAGACAACGTAGAAACATAAGTGCTCAGTAATTCAAAGATAATAATGATAATGCAAACCATTCCTCAATTTTTTGATATCCACGCTCATGTTAATGATGCTCAGTTTGACGAGGATCGTAACAACGTACTTGTGCGTATGCGGGAGAGGGGAGTTTTTGGTATTATGGTAGGCACGGATTACAAGAGCTCTCAAGATTCCGCAATGATGGCATCGTTTATTGACGATGGGATTTTTGCCACTATTGGAGTACACCCTATTGATGACCGAGATGCACTTTTCCGCGAGCCATTTTTCGAGGATCTCTTAAAAGGGAAAGGGGTCGTAGCGGTAGGTGAGTGCGGGATTGATTATTCTCGGCTTGCCGATGTTGCTGATATCCTGAAAGAAAAAGTTCGCCAACGGGAACTTTTTGAACAGCAGATTGATTTTGCGGTTGCTCACAATCTACCTCTCATGCTTCATGTTCGCGATAGCGATAAGGTCGTGGCGGACTCACATCGCGAAGTGTTAATGATACTTACAGAAAAGAAAAAAGAATTTGGCGAAAAATTACGGGGGAATGTGCACTTTTTTTCACAAACAATTGATATCGCACGAGAATATTTTGCACTCGATTTTACGATTTCGTTTACAGGGGTTATCACATTTAGCAGGGAATATGACGAGGTGGTACGCCTCGCGCCTCTTGATAAAATAATGTCTGAGACCGATTGTCCATATGTCTCGCCATTACCATATCGTGGCAAACGTAACGAGCCTATTTTTGTCGAAGAGGTGGTAAAGAAAATAGCCGAAATTCGTGGCGAAGATTTTGAAACGGTTCGTGTGGCTATGGTGCAGAATGCGCTGAGAGTGTTTAGAATAAACACTGTAGGTGAATAAATCCAATTCAGCAAAGACGGGATAAATAACGACGCATGTGTATATTGGGTAGTCATTGCGAGGTACGAAGCAATCCAGAGCCCTGGTGTCTTTGCGAGGAGGTACTCCGACGTGGCGATCCAAGAAATACGTGTAATACGGAGGTCTGTAATACGGAGGTCGGACCTCCGTATTAGCTTTGTTTTGCTTGGTCTAAAATGGCTTAAAACCCCTTGACATTATCTCGGGGGGGGGGCATACTAAGGATATTATTAAATAAAATTATTGACCATTCATGAGTTTTGAATAAAATTTATGGTGTTTAGTATTTTATCCTCCAGATGAATAATTTTGAAACAACTTACAAAAAAGAATCCCAAGAGGGTGGTTTTGAGAGTACCCCAAGCATTGCCGAGGAACGTATTAAAGAACTTGCCAAAGAATCAAATCATTTTGCACCAGAAGACAAAGAAGAAAAAGCTCGTGAGATTGAATTATTGAGAGCTGAGATTATGGCGGGGGTTAAAACGGAAAGAAATTCAGCACAAGGTGTATCGGTGGGGGAGGTGCAGAAAATAGGTTTTGATCATGAAGATATTGAGCAGATTGCTACTCCTGGGGAAAAAGCTTTTCAGAAATATAACGAGGCGATATCTTCTGCAGAAAAAATTATTGCATCTGCTGAACAAGATAGCAATGGAGTAAAACAAGTAATGGGCACTAACCCTGCTAATGCTCAGCACCTATTAGATACAATGAGCTGGGATAGAAGTTTTATTAGTCAAAGCACACAAGAAACCCCGCTAGTACAAGTACCCGACAGTGTCATAGAGGCTCAGAGATTATTGTTTAATGCATATAACCCATCAGACAAGATCCAACAATTCCAAAAGCAAGGATACCAGAATACATGTGAAAAAGTGTCTGAGCAAGAGTTAATAACAGTTATTGATACGTGGAGTACTATGGATTTCGAAAAGAAAAAAGGGTTCTTTAAAAGTTTCGGAACAAAACTTTCGTCTTCTTTTGGTTTTAAACAAGAAGTTCCTATTATTTTTATGACAGAGGAGATGGCTGGGGTAGAAGCAACTTATGTGGAAGGCCACGGAATTGCTATTCCTAATTCTTTTTTTCTGAAGCATAGAAATGTGCTTGATGCTTTAGAACTTTTAGCACATGAGACAAATCATGCAGTTCAAGAAAAATTAATAACAGATAAAGACACAGCAAGTATTCCGGACATGGAATGGTTTCATCTTGAAAAAGAAAGGGGAGCTTTTATTCCAGAAGAAGAATTTAAAAGAAGAGGAAAAGTAACAGATTTTTTAGATTCAACATATTACAGTTTACCAACAGAGAAAGATTCTTTCAGTGCTCAGAAAATATTTAGATCAGAAATAGAAAATAAAATTTCTCCAATTATGGATCAAAAACTAAAGGTACTCGACCTTCCACCATACAAAGAGACGAAAACACTACTTAAAGTTTTTGATGTTCTTGATGAATTTATTGATATGGGGATACCTATAACAGAGGAAAATCTTAATAAGCGATTAAGTCAAGAGGAAAAAGAATATCTCGAAAAGAGTAGAGATGGTCAGAGTTATGAGGAATACTACAAAATCATAAAAAGCGTTAAGGGAAGAGTTTTAGAGAACTTCAAAGATATCTTTTAACTTTTTCATAACAAAGACGATTATTGTGGGCTTGTAATTGGTTTTGGCTCTTTTGTAGCTTAATAGAGTCGTTGTTGTTATCTGGCAATGGTTTCCCTCTATTCTATTAAACGGGGGCGTTGCATTTACTTGTTGAACTCGGGAATAACTTTTTTGACTTTCACCACCAATCCTGCTACTATACGCAAGTTACTAGGTTAACAGGGGAAACCCTAAAAATATAATATGGATCATCAAGAACACACGGAGCCACGTATTTATGAGCTTGGCTACCATCTTATTCCAACGCTTTCCGAGGAGCAAATCCCAGGAGCGTCGGGAGCCGTGCGTGGTATGATTGAACGGATTTCCAAGGACATTATTGCCGAGGAATTACCCGTATTTATCGACCTCGCCTATCAGATTGTAAAAACAGTCGAACACAAGAATAAGCGTTTTGACGAAGCTTACTTCGGGTGGATTAAGTTTGAAGCAGAACCAAAAGGGATTGCAGAGCTTGAGGAGGGACTGAAAAAAGACAATAACGTCCTTCGTTATCTCGTCGTAAAGACCCTTCGCGAGGATACCTTCATTGCAAAGAAATTTGCTTCCGTGAAAGTAAAAGAACAAGAAGAGGTTGTTGCAGAAGAAATAATTAAAGAAAATATTGAAGAAGTTATTGAAAAAGCACCAGAGGGTGATGAGATAGACAAAGCTATTGAAAAATTAGTAGCATAAGGATACGAATTTCAAATATTAAATTTCAAATTTCAAAATAACTATTAATTAGTAAATTAAAGAATTAATACATTGTTTAAAAATTAAAAATTTAGTATTAAAAATTAAGTTAACTTCTTATTACAATTAACCACAAAATAAAGCGATGTACATCAACAAAGCAATCGTTTATGGAAATTTAACGCGTGACCCAGAAATGCGCGCGCTTCCTTCAGGACAACAAGTTGCAAGTTTTAGTCTCGCAACAAACCGCGTGTGGAAGGACAAGAGTGGGGTGAAGCAGGAAAGTGTTGATTATCACAATATCGTACTTTTTGCCAAGCTTGCAGAACTCGCTGCTCAGTATCTCAAAAAAGGATCAGGAGTATTCATCGAAGGGCGTATGCAAACAAGGAGTTGGGACGATGCAACAGGCAAAAAATACCGCATGGAAATTGTGGCAGACACGATGCAGTTCGGTCCTCGTTCCACGGGGGGAGCGCCGTCATCAGCACCTACTTCACCAAAGAGTGCTGCACCTCAGGAAGCACCAGAAGCTCTTGCGACAATTGAGTATCCAGAAGAAGACATTAACCCAGATGATATTCCGTTCTAAATAAGATAACGAGCATAGCGACATTAGATTATTTACCCAGTTAAATGATTTCAAATTTGCATAAATTTGAAATCGCGATTTGAAAAATCGCATTTAACCGGGTGATGATTTTAATAGTCGCTCCACTCCTTTAAAATTAATCATGAAAAAAACAAACAATCAATGCTATTTTTCAGCAAACAATGTGAAGCTTATCGACTATAAAGATGTGGATCTTTTGAAGAAATTCCTCAATCCGCATGCACGCATGATTGCAGGCAAACGTACTGGTATGTGTGCAAAGCACCAGCGTCAATTTGCTTCTGCAGTGAAGCGCGCCCGCTTCATGTCGATACTTCCTTTTGTTGCGAAGTAGCCCCCATACCAAAAAGTTCCAGGAAGGCCGTGCCTTCCTGGAACTTTTTGGTATGGGGGCTACTTTTTGTCTACGCGCTCTGCATAAGTTCCTGTCTCCGTGTTGATGCGGATGAGATCGCCTTCGTGAATGAACATAGGCACATTCACCGTTGCACCTGTCTCGAGGGTAACGGTATTTGAACCGCCGGATACAGTGTTTCCGCGAACTGCAGGAGGAGCTTCTTTTACAAGGAGCTCAACTTTAATAGGGAGGCGAACACTAATGACGTTATCATCAAAGAGCATTGCCGTAACGAGGGTATTCGCCTTGAGGAACCCTTCTTTTCCATCAAGCACTTCAGTTTTTAAAGAAAAACGGTCTGAGGGGTCTTTTATCGAGCAGAACCATGATTCACCTTTCCCGGAATAAAGGTATTTGATTTCCTTGGTCTCAATATCTGCCTCTACTCCTCGGTCTGATTGCTGGAACGTTTCCTCAACAACACGGCCGGTGATAAGGTGCTTAAGTTTGGTCTGGTTGGTTGGGCGACGTTTCTGTTTTTGTGCAACATGTGAAGATAGAACCTCATAAGGTTCACCTTTTAAAACAATACATTTTCCTGGTTTAATTTCGTTGTAATCTATTATTGCCATAATTCTGGGGCCCATCTTAAAAATAATGCCGAGATGAAAGATTAAAATTTCGTTGCGAACATTTTAAAGTGCGAAGAGATGAAACGGGTTTCATTGATGAGCAATTTGAAATGTGTAGCAGAAATTGTAACCTTTTCATCTGGCAAGTGGCAAGGAAGAGAGACCCTTCCTATTTCTATGCCTTATAATAAAAGGTTATTTTTGAGATTGGTCCCTGTATTTTACTCGCTTTTTTAGAAAAAGCAAAGGGGTTGACATGTTGAATTAAGTAA
>JAVHQE010000041.1:0-2039 GCA_036170975.1 Minisyncoccota bacterium
AATTTTACGGAGATGTTGACAACGATACTATCCCCGAACAGATAAATTATTTTTTAGGAACCACCAACGAACTTACGGGAACCACCAATCCCAATGATAAACCGGTTTATAGGAAAATTGGACTTGAATCAAGTAATTTCATTGCCACCGCATATTCACTTCAGATTTCATATTTCGATTCTATAGGCAACCAACTCGCCTATTCAGATTTGACAAGTCAAACGACAAGAAATAGAATTAAGAAAGTTGGGGTCAACTACACCTTTGAATCCCCCTATCCGGTTGACGGGAAATATCAGCGTGTACAGTGGAAAAAATTTATTAACCCAAGAAATTTAAATTAGAGGTTAAAATGGGCAGAAGTGTATTAATTTATGTTATGGGATCCTTCATCATTCTCTCAATTGCCTTACTAACATCGAGTAAAAATGTTGATAGTACCGGATCTCAAGCTGTAAGTTATATGAGATATAATTCAGCAAGAAACGTATGTAATAGTATGACCAGCGTTTTAATATCAAGGATTGCAGACAGTACCGCTTTAAGGGTGGAGACTCCAATTACAACAACTTTTATGGGAGCCGAAGTTACTTATCAAATAAAATCTGTTAGCTCCATCGGAAATATTTCTAATGATGATCACCATAGTAATGATCACGAGAGTGATGACCATGGTGATGATCACGGGGGAGATGACCATGGTGGAGACGGTCACGAAGGAGGTGACCATTCATCTATTTTTAATTCTACATTTTCGGAAATAAACCAGAATCTTTTTGCCGCTAGTATTTTTGCTGCTTTTGATGATGACCACAGTGAAGGTGATGATCATGGAGGTGACGATCACAGTGGCGATGACCATAGCAGAGACAGCCATGATGGGCATCATCATGAAGATAATGATCATGAAGGCGATGGAGATCCCTCAAATGGCGACACAGTGAAAATTGTAGTTACAGCAACGATAGCAAGTACAACCAAAACTTTAACAACTTATGTAGGAATTAATCCTCCGATAGTACCCTCGACGACGGCAATGCGAGGTGGAGTTACATCAAACGCTCCTATCTCAACAAGTGGAAATATGCAAGTTGATGGAAGAAATCATGATCTAAACGGAAATCTGATAGCGGGAACAGGTACTTATGGGGTTTGGACGACTTCTACTTTGAGTCAGGGTGGAAGCTCTGATATTGGTGGAACCTATAGTGGCAGTGATTATGCGCCTTCAAAACCTGCAAATTCCCATGTTGTTAAAACCAGTGCAAGTTATCCATCAGGAAGTTTTCCGGATTCTCCAGACAAAGTGTTCGGCGGATCATCTGCGGGATTTCCCGAAGGAACTCTTAAAAACATTGCAATCAGCGGTACAAATGGAAGTCAATATGTAACAGATCCTTCTTCACTTTCCTCGCCTTTTAGCGGACTTACATATGTTGAATTGCCGAGTGGGAGTACATGGCAATCAATGAATATAACCGGAACCGGGATTCTTATTGTACACAATGCTGCCGGAAACGCACAAATGAAAAATTTAAACTCGGGTACCTTTAAAGGGTTAATCATCGTTGATGACCTTGTTCATGTTCATACAACTATCATTGGCGCTGTAATCGGCATTAGTTCCTCTTTATCTGATGGAAGTTTGTTGGGAAATGGGAACGGTTCTATCTTGTACTCGAAGGATGCAGTAGATCAAGCTTTTACTCAAGCAGGTTCCAATTCAACATCAAATAATTATGGTTTTGGAAAAACCAGATTAAATGTTCTTGGCTGGTATGATTAAATATTTCCGCAAAGAGATTTGGAAAAATTTTTACATTCTTATATATTAAGAAAGTTCTTTTGAAACTTTTTGCGGGAATAGCTCAGTTGGTAGAGCGCAACCTTGCCAAGGTTGAAGTCGCGGGTTCGAGTCCCGTTTCCCGCTCTTAATAACAAATCCACTATGTGTGGATTTTATTTTTTTAGCACCCTAAAATAATTTTTGGCGCTGTACCCAAGCGGTCTAAGGGGAAGGTCTGCAACCCGCCTTTGGC
>JAVHQE010000041.1:2139-4608 GCA_036170975.1 Minisyncoccota bacterium
GCGGGCGAATCCGACCGGCGCCTCAAAAAAAACTCGAGATAAACTTGAGTTTTTTCTTTTTAAAAAGAATGCCAAACTGCCGGGAATGGCCTTTGATTGAATCATGTTAACGTGATTGAATTATATCTCTCACTTTTTCAGTTATTGTTTTAAAATCAATCTTTCCGCTGCCCAACTTTGGCATCTCGGGCATTACTACAAACTTATGCGGAATTGCAATATTTGGTAACTGTTCTGCCATTTTATTTAAGGTCGCTTTTTCATCTATTGGTTGAGTTATAGCAGCAACAATTCTCGCTCCACGAATTGCATCCGGAACCTCAACAACACAACATTCTGCATCTTGTGGTAGTAATTTTTCAAGCACATCCTCTACTTTTATCAATGAGACCATTTCTCCGCCAATTTTTAGAAATCTTTTCAACCTTCCAACGTGCCAGAGATAACCTTCGGCATCTTTGTATCCCATGTCGCCCGTATCGTACCAACCATGGCGAATGCTCAACGATGTTTGTTCAAAGTCATCGAAGTATCCTTTCATCACGTTATCCCCTTTTACAAGTATTTTACCAATTTCACCGATATTACATGTTTCGCCGGTTTCATAATTTTCAACCATAACTTGCACACCATCAATCGGCCGCCCGACACTACCCGGACGATTGTTTTCCAATGTATTTACGGTAATTGCCGGACTTGTTTCGGTTGTGCCGTAAGCTTCAAGGAGAACCTTTCCATGTTTCTCCATAAAGGCTTTACGCAAAGCATCCGGGCATTTATCTGCACCCGAGAGTAAAATTCTAGTTGATTGAAAATCACCAGGTTTTGAACTTCGCAAATATCCCCAGAAGAATGTTGGTGTTCCAGCCATCAAAGTTACTTTTTCATCACGAACAATATCGCAGATGGTTTTAAAATCAAGTGGATTTGCGTAGGTTACAATTGACATTCCAACCGCCATCGGTACCCAGAGATTTGCTGTT
The DNA here is from genome assembly GCA_036170975.1 of Minisyncoccota bacterium. Classification (GTDB taxonomy): domain Bacteria; phylum Patescibacteriota; class Minisyncoccia; order Phycocordibacterales; family UBA1550; genus UBA1550. The sequence continues at coordinate 3,123 of JAVHQE010000041.1, forward strand.
TGCCCGAAGACATGGAAGTAAGGAAGATTAGCCAGGAAGATGTCTTCTGAGGTGAAGGAATAAGCTTTAATAAGGCTTTCATAATTCTGTGAAATATTCCGGTGAGTTAGTTGAACGCCTTTTGGATCTTTTTCACTTCCGCTTGTAAAGAGAACGAGCAATGTATCATCCTCCTCCCCTTTATGAATACTACGCAAAAGTAATTCTGTTGGAAGACTGGCTTTAAGCGCTGCTTTAATTTTATCCACTACGGAAACAGACTTCATCACTTCTTCAAGAAAAATCATTCCTTCAACTTTTGGGCAATTGATTTTTTCTAAAAGCGCTTTTGAAGTTATGATCGTTTTGAATGCGCATTTTTTTTGTGCATAAATGCTGTTCATTTCTGCACCGGTTGAATAATTTACCATCACGGGAATTCGACCGCTCATTAATGTTCCGAGAATCGATAAAACTGCCCCAGCCGAGTTTGGAAGCATAATGCCTAAAAAACCGGGCTCATATTTTTCAAACTTCTTAGCAAGAATAAGAGCTCCGATCAATGCTTTCTTGTACGTCAATTTTCGATTTAGCGTTTTGTCTATGATTGCAAGTTTCTTTTCATACTTTTTTGCAACCCGCACAAATTGTTGATGTAGCAGCATTTTAACTCCTTATTAATTTTATTATTTTATTGAAATTAGAAACACGTTCGAAAAGAAAGATTTTGAGATAACTTTCATTTCTCAGTTTCAAATATATTTATTTCAACAATAATTCAAACTAATTTTTTTGATGATTTATTTCCCTGGAGTCGCACTAATGTTTAAAATAAAAAACCCTCGCTATCAAAAAGATAATGAGAGTTTATGTTTTAAGTGACCCCAAGGGGATTTGAACCCCTGTTACAGCCGTGAAAGGGCTAGAGTTACAACGCTTTGCTTACTGGAATGATGAGTAAATATATGTACATATATTTTTCTTATACCTTTTATAAATGTTTTTTTAGGCCTCGCCGTAACTCGTTACCCCATATAAAAATAACTCCCACAAAAAAGCTTAGTTAACTTTAGCTAAGCCTTAGTTAATATTTCTTAAGAAATCGGTATAAGAAAGAAGAGGAGAAGTTTACTTCTTTTCTTCGTTAATTATCCCGCTACTACCCTACCAAAACAACCAACCCCAACCACCGCGATTCATTGTTTATAATTTCATTAACGATTGGAGATCTGCCTATGACATGGGAAGAACTTTATCCAATTGTAAAGGACCAAAGCTACTGGTCGGTGCTTCGTTACGATTCAAGGAGAGCTGATAAGCAGCAAGAACTAATCTGCCAAGCATTTCAGCTTTATAAAACTAAAGTTGAAAAAGGACTGCCGATCAACAAAAACGAATTCAAGCAATTTATTTCCAAGCGAAGTCGAGAAATTGATTTCAGATCAATTTGCCCTAAGGGTCTGGGAGGCACAAGTTCTCTTGATCCGCTAAGCTTCGTTAACCGGCG
>JAVHQE010000042.1:0-4598 GCA_036170975.1 Minisyncoccota bacterium
GGTGCTCTTCTACGTCGAGATGATCATTAAGCTCCGCAAACTTGCCGTGCTTTGGGACAATGCCCTCTACCATTCCACGGAGTCCTTCAACAGAAAGGGGTAGGAGTGTGCGTACAACCGGCTCTTGTTCAAAGGTCGAACGAAACGCCGTATACACGAGTACACATTCATCATATTCCCCCCGCGTAAAAAGGTTGGTAACTAAAGACACGACACCCGTAAAATCAGCGAGGGTGCTTTCGTCTTTTTTTGTTTCAATATGTTCCTCAAAAATATATCCGCGGTGCGCAAAAAATTCTTCCCCTTTGTGTCCTATTGCGACGATCCCCGTGTTCTCGCGGGCAATTCCACGCCCCGCCAAGGCTTCAAGCGCGCATTTTTCCGTACCGCTATTCAAGCCTCCCGCAAGACCTTTGTCACTCGTGATAATAATCACCAACATTTTTTCCACAGGGCGCGGAAGTACCAAGGGGTGGCGAGAAATATCTGCAGAGTTAACAATGCGTAAAAGAATGCGAAAAGCAGCAAGCGCATAGGGTCGCGCCGAAAGTGCGGCAAGCTGTGCTTTGCGCATCTTTACCCCCGAAACCGCCTCCATGGCTTTGGTTACCTGGTGAGTCTTTCCGACTGAGCGGATTTTGTCTTTAATGGATCGAAGGGAGGACATAGGGATAGTTAATTAATAGTCAACAGCGGGTGTGCTGGTACTCCTTGTCATTGCGAGGAGGTATTCCGACGTGGCAATCCATGGGTGCTGGATTGCTTCGAGTACTCGCAAAGACGGGTAAGCTGTTATAGTGGTCATTTTATTTCTGTGCGAGAAAAAGTTCGGGGTGTGCATTTACAAAACTTGCGAGAGCCTCCTTGAGATTTATTTCAGTCTGTTCTGAAATCGCTCGCTCGCTACGCATTGTTTCCAAAATACTCGACGCGTGGCGATCAAAGTATTCCATGAGTTTTGCTTCAAAGAGGTGCGTATCTTCAAGCTTCACGTTATCAAGCATACCTGAAATTCCTGCATAGATAGCAAGTACTTCTTTTTCAAATGGCAACGGATAACCGTTTCGTTGTTTCAAAAGTTCAGAAAGACGACGACCTTTTTCAATACGCTCACGCGTTTCTTTATCAAGATCACTTGCAAACTGCATGAAGGCTTCCAGTTCACGAAACTGTGCGAGTTCAAGACGAATTTTTCCCGCAACTTTTTTCATTGCTTTCGTTTGCGCATTCGAACCAACACGAGAAACAGAGAGTCCCACATTCACCGCAGGGCGCATGCCTTTGTTAAACAAATCCGTATCCAAATAAATTTGCCCGTCGGTGATAGAAATCACATTGGTTGGAATATACGCCGACACGTCGCCTTGTTGTGTTTCGATAATAGGAAGTGCCGTGAGCGACCCCCCGCCAAGTTTTTTTGACAACTTTGCTGCACGCTCAAGAAGACGTGAGTGCAAATAGAACACATCACCAGGATATGCCTCACGTCCTGGTGGACGACGAAGAAGGAGTGACATTTGACGATACGCAACTGCATGTTTCGAAAGGTCATCGTAAACAACAAGTGCGTCTTCTCCTTTTAACATAAAAAATTCTCCAATCGTCGCACCCGTAAATGGCGCGAGGTACTGAAGGGCAGCGGTATCTGATGCGCCCGCAACAACGACAATCGTGTACGCCATAGCGCCACGTTCCTCGAGGTCGCCCACAATGCGTGCAATTTTTGACTCTTTTTGACCAATCGCTACATAAATACAAACAGGGCGGGATTCTTTTGGCTCGTGAATCTGATTTAAAATAGCATCAAGCGCAATAGCCGTTTTACCCGTACCGCGGTCACCAATGATAAGTTCACGCTGACCACGACCAATGGGAATCATAGCGTCGATAGCTTTGATACCGGTATGCACCGGTGTGTCAACCGCAGAACGGTCGATTACCCCAAACGCTACACGCTCAACAGGAAGTCTCCCCTCTTCTTTGATAGCACCTTTGCCGTCAATAGGCTCGCCGAGTGCGTTTATCACACGCCCTACCATTGCGCGCGAAACAGGAATAGAAAGTGTTGTGCCGGTACCTTTGACCACCATCCCTTCACAAATACGTGAAGCACCCGAGAGGATAACCGCTTTCACAAAATCTTCTTCGAGATTAAGCACAAACCCTACAATTGGTTCTTCGTCGAGAGTATGCGCAACATCTTTACCTACCGCCGACTCAAAAACCACCATCTCTGCCATCATCGCATCACGCAATCCTTCGATTTCTGCAATGCCATCACCTGCCTTGACCACCGTGCCCACACGTTCAACAGTCGTCTGGATTTCCAGACCTTCAATTTCTTTTCTTATTTTTTCGATGAGGATGGTATTCATGATTAATTCTGATTAGTGATTTTTTTATAAAGCTGTACGAGTGGTTTTTTGTAGCTTCCGTCGATTAATAGTTCTTTCGTGCGTATCTGGAACCCTCCGACGATAGAGGAGTCTACCACGTCACGCCGTGTCGCATTTTTTTGAATGATGCCTTCCTGCTCATAATGGTCATACGCATGCGTCCACTTCGTTGCACTTTCTGTGTCTGCAGTAACAAGTTCAACTTGATGACGTGCACGCTCCCGCTCGGTAATCTTTTCGAGTTCTTGGGGAATGAGCGAAAGCAGGGCACCGTGCCCACGACTTTTTAACACTTCGCGGAAATGTGCAAAGACTTTGATTCCCTCCTTCTCATCTTTTCCTTTGAGCGCACCATAGAGTGCTTCTGCGTACCATGAAGCTTTCATATTATGCTTTGCGAAGAATCTTTTCAGTGGCAAGGATTGCCATGCGCGCGACTTCACGCTCTGATTTCTCGATCATCTCTTGGTGCTCACGCTCGGTGCGACGCTCTGCCTCGCCAAGAAGATGCACAACCTTGCGGTGGGCATCTTTCATCATCACATACTCTTCTTCGGTTGCATGTTTTTTTGCAAGATCAATAAGCTCATCACCTTTTAAGGTTGCTTCGCGAAGAATACGAGCCTTTTCTGCTTCTGCTTCGCCAAGTTCCGCCTCTGCTTTTTCTGCATCACGAACAGCATTTTCAATTTTTATTCGTCGTACATCCACCATCGCCAATACTGGCTTGTAGAGATACCGATGAAGAACAAAGAGAAGTAAACCAAAATTCACCACCTGAATGAGGAGGAGCTTTCCGTTGATACCAAAGACTGAGACAATTTGCTCCATAAAGATGAGGGGTAAAAGTTACTTATGCGAACTTTACAATAAACGCAACGACCAATGCAAAGATAGCGAGCGCTTCCGTAAACGCAATACCGATGAACATCGTCGCCTGGACCTTGCCGTATGCGTCAGGATTTCTTCCAATTGCCTCAAGTGCTTTCGACACAATGAGGCCAATACCAATCCCCGGCCCAAACACACCAACCCCAACTGCGAATGCCATACCTAATGTTTTTGCTACTTCAATATCCATATTATTTTTAATTATTTAATAAAACTTATTTTTACCACAAACCTAATGTGCCTCCGTAATCGCCATCTTCACAAAGAATAATGTGAGAAGGGCGAAAATTGCTGCCTGAATAAACCCAACAAAAACCTCAAAAATCATAATCGGCACCGGAAGGAGCATGGGCACAAAATGCTGAATCACTAAAATCATAACCTCTCCCGCAAAGATATTTCCAAAGAGACGAAAGGAAAATGAAACCAATCGCGCGACTTCAGAAAAAAGCTCGATGATACCAACCATAAACCCCAAAACCGAACTAACATTAACAAATTTCTTACTATATCTCAAGAAGCCGAGCGTTGCGACTCCAACGACTTCAATAGAAATGAATGCGATGATCGTGAGGGCGAGCGTCGTGTTGAGGTCGGTGTTCATCGAACGAAGGAGCGGGACAAACTCACCGTCACCCTCAAACCACCCCATACTCCCAATCCCCGGCGTGAACTCGATGAGGTTTGCGGTAAAAATGAAGAGGAAAATAGTAAGAACGAGAGGAAAGATTTTGCGAGCAAGTTTCGCGTCTTCAAGCGTCTCGGTCATGTAGTCAAGAATACCAACAAAAAGTGTTTCAACAAGTGTCTGGAGGCGCCCCGGTATGAGGGCAAGATTTCTGCGCACAACAAAAGCGAGAATTGCCAAAATTGCAAATACGACAAAACTCATCAACATCGTGTTGGTGATGGGGAGCCCCCAAAGGGTACCTATTTTTTCTGCAGAGAGAGAAATGTGAATGGCTTCTTTTTCCATAGCGTTTCGTTGCGCGCATTCTAGCAGAAATTGAGTTAAAGAAAAAGGGCGGGAATTCGGTAAACCGAATTCCCGCCCCACACCACCACTATCATCAATCACACGTCAATGTGGTCTTTTTTGCCGTGCACAAAGAAAGTTATTGTGTGCCCCAAAGGAAATTCCCCGGGAGGACTACCAATATCAAGTACCACATTGAGTGCGTCAACGAGTGTCGGGTGCAGTTCTTCTATCGCAGGAAGTTCAATCCCAATCTCATTTGCCATGAGGTATAGCACAATGAACCCTTTTGTGCCTCCACCGTATTTCCTGAAAAAGTGGATGATCTGATGTAT
>JAVHQE010000043.1:0-4506 GCA_036170975.1 Minisyncoccota bacterium
AAGTTTAAGGTTTCGTAGTTTGCTCTCGCGTTGTTATGCTTAGTCTAAATATAATAACAACTTGGGTAATACGGTGCGGAGGAAGTTTAAGGTTTCGTAGTTTGCTCTCGTCGTTCAATGGATAGGATATGGGTTTGCGGTACCCACGATGTAGGTTCGATTCCTACCGAGAGCACAGACAAAGAAAACCCTCACTTTATGTGGGGTTTTTCTTTGTCTGCTTTTTGAGATAGGAATCGAACCGAAGGCCCACCATTTTGAGGATGAGAGTAACCTCGAAGACTTACAAAACGGATGGTCTCGACCAAAGGGAGAGGCGATTCCTACCGAGAGCACAACAGTAAAACAAAAAGGCGTATGAGCTTGCTCGTGCGCCTTTTTGTTTTAGCGAGCAAACTGCTTTGCTTGCGTGCTGTTGTGCTGGGCGGAGCAATGTTTCTGAAAAAGTTTTCTTCATGACTTTTTCAGAAACTGCGAGCTGGGGTAGCGGATACTTAGTCCCCACAGCTTGCGAAGCAAATGAGGAGACTTAGTAATCCGTGACCACAGAAAAACACCCAGAGCAGCGACTATTAAAATGGATGGTCTCGACCAAAGGGAGAGGCGATTCCTACCGAGAGCACGACCAGAAGAAAACTCCCACACCGTGTGCGAGTTTTCTTCTGGTTGTGCAATTTTATTCTTTCTCTGTAGTCATCCCCTCCCTCATCCACCCCATAATTCCCCCTTCCAGATTGAAGGCATTTTTAAAACCCGACTCTCTCATAAATGCAGTTGCGCGCGATGACCTCCCGCCACTTTGGCAATTTATTACATACGTCGCATCTTTATCAAGTGCCTGTATCTTTTCTTCAAACGCAAAATCGCCAATGCTTATATTCTGCGCCAAGGGAATATGCCCTTCATTAAATTCAGCAGGAGTCCGCACGTCGACGACGAGTGCTCCTTGTTTAATCAACTTTTGTGCATCTTTTGGGGTAATATTGTTCATAGATGCTATTCTAGCAAAAAACACTCTGGTTTCCCAGAGTGTTTTTTGCTAGATTATGCTACTTTCTGTATTGCTTTTGCAAGACGAGATTTCTTGCGAGCTGCTGTATTCTTTTTGATAAGATTAGTCTTTGCTGCCTTGTCGATAGCCTTGTAAGCCTTGGCGAGTAAGCCTTCTGCTGCTTTTTTGTCTTTCGCGACAACAAGGGTTCTTACCTCCTTGATTGTTTCTTTCATTGCCTTGCTTCTGCGCGCGTTAAACACGGCTTTACGGGCTGAACTGCGAATATTGCGTTTTGCTGATTTAATAATTGCCATATGTGGACACATTGTATATCATTTTGCGAATTTTGCAAGAGCCAGTAAACCGTGTACTATAGATACATGATTGCACACCTTTCGGGAACCCTTCTTTTCGCAAGCGACCGCTTTGTGGTCGTCGAGGTTGGTGGCGTGGGATACAAAGTCCGCGTTGCTCTCGATACTCTTCGAACCCTTCGTGAAAACACAAAAAAAGAAGTCTCACTCTGGATTCATACCTCTGTACGCGAAGATGCACTCGACCTCTACGGTTTTGACCATCAAGCCGAGTTAGAATTTTTTGAAATGCTCATCGGTGTTTCTGGTATTGGACCAAAAAGTGCTCTCGGTATTTTAAATATCGCTCCCGTAGACCACCTCAAGGAAGCAATCGCTATGGGCGACGCAACAGCACTTACTAAAGTATCGGGTATCGGATCAAAAAGTGCACAAAAAATAATTCTTGAACTTCGTGACAAACTTGGCGGGAGTATCAATGAAAAAGGTGGGACAATGCTCGGTGAAGAACGTGACGCGATTGAGGGACTTGTGGCCTTGGGATACACTGAACGCGACGCTCGCGAAGCGCTCAAGGGGGTATCAGCGGAAACAAAGGGAACATCATCTCGCATTAAAGAAGCGCTCAAGCGATTAGGAAAATAATACCATGAAGCCCAACACTCTTGTCGAAACAATTCTTCCTCTCATAAAACGCTACATTCCCCGAAATATTTTTCAGCGTGCACAGCCTCTGTATCATTTTCTTCTCGCCTTCTTTTCTGCGCTGATATACCGCTTCCCTTCTCGCCACATCAAGGTTGTTGTGATTACGGGGACAAAAGGAAAAACCTCAACGACTGAACTAGTAAATGCAATCCTCGAAGAAGCAGGCTATCGCACCGCCGTTGCGGGAACCCTTCGTTTCAAGATTGGTGACGTAGAGGAGCACAACCTCTACAAGATGACCATCCCTGGACGATTTTTTGTACAACACTTTTTACGGCGATCCGTTACCGCAAAGTGTGATTGGGTAATTCTCGAAATGACTTCCGAGGGTGCCCGCAATTCCCGCCATCGCTTCATCGGCCTTGATGCGCTCATTTTTACCAATCTCTCTCCTGAGCACATCGAATCACATGGTTCATTTGAAAATTATAAAGACGCGAAACTCTCTATCGCACGCGCTCTTGCAAGTTCAAAAAAACGTCCACGCATTATTGTTGCAAATGCCGACGACGTTCATGCTACAGAATTTCTCGCCGTAGATGCTGACACAAAGACAACCTTTGCGCTTAAAGACGCCGAACCCTATACACTTGAAAAAGATTCGACAACATTTTCTTTTATGGGTTCACCCCTAACAGCGCACCTTTCGGGAGCATTTAATCTCTCTAATATGCTTGCGGGAATTTCTTTTGCAAAAACTATTGGTATTAGTCCTGAGGTAATACGTCGTGCCCTCGAGAAATTCCACGGCATTCGCGGTCGCGTCGAGCGGGTAGAAATGGGGCAAGATTTCGATGTGATTGTTGACTATGCCCATACCATCGACTCACTCCAGAAAGTATATGAGGTCTTCCAAGATGCGCGCAAAATTTGTGTCCTCGGTGGCTGTGGTGGCGGACGCGACTCATGGAAACGCCCTGCTATGGGTGCTGTTGCAAGTGCACATTGTGATGAAATCATTCTCACCAACGAAGATCCTTACGACGAAGATCCACAAAAAATCATTTCAGAGGTGCTTGCTGGTATTGAGGGAGGGGAAGCAGAGGTAATCCTTGACCGCCGTGAAGCTATTGCTACAGCGCTCAAAAAGGCGCGCACGGGTGATAGTGTCATTATTACGGGCAAAGGTACTGACCCATATATCATGGGGCCGAACGGTACAAAAACCCCCTGGGATGATGCGACGGTTGCACGCGAAGAACTTACGAAACTCGGTTTCCAGAAATAGGCTTTGGTTTTGTCGTACTCATTTTTTTTGCTATACTCTCTTCATGCACACTGTCTCTCTTTTCCCTGCTCTTCTCGACTATCAAGTCTTGGGGACATTCATGCTCCGCGCAACACTCGGGCTTCTTTTTGTATACTCCGCATACGCGCATATTTTTCGCAAACGCACGGGGCGTATTGAGTTTTTTGAAACCGTTAAATTGCACCCCGCTAAAATTTTCTTTCTCATTACAACTGTTGCGGAACTCATCGCAGGAACACTCCTTATCCTTGGACTCTACACACAACCCGTGGCAGCACTGACTGGAACGGGAATGCTCCTTACCGTCCTTCTCAAACGCTACCGCACAACAGCAATCACGCATCATAATTTTGAATTTTATATTCTTCTCGCTGTCGTATCTTTTGCGCTTCTCTTCCTTGGCCCCGGGGCGTTTGCGATAGACCTACCTCTTTAGTTTTTTCGTGTCACAAAAAACAATGATTGCAAATACCTCATTTTGTGGTATTATCTTGTTTGTTCTAAAGTTTCAAAAAAAATGCGCCCATAGCCGAATCAGCTGATTCTGAATTCCCAAATTCACATCTTGGATGAAAGCTCGGCCATAAAAGTTGGTAGGCTCAGAGTATTAGGGAAATCAATAAGAAAGTTACAATAGAATAGTGTATGCGCCCATAGCTGTTTTGGTAGGTATCACCGAATACCTTAATAGCTGTGAGTACGAAGTGCTGTTAGAATTGAAATGATTTTGCGCCCATAGCTCAGTCGGTAGAGCAGTTGCCTTTTAAGCAAACGGTCGTAGGTTCGATCCCTACTGGGCGCACAAACGTTAAGAAAACCAGGTCTGCACCTGGTTTTTAGTTTGTGCGAGCCACAGCTATATTTCATCTGCAGATGAAATAGCGAGGCAGGGTCGTGAAAATTTTCGAGTGACGACGAGAAAATTATTCCTGACCACAAGTATAAGCGCGAACCCAAAAACGCCGAATGGCGTTTTTCGCTTTGTGCGAGGCGGAGCCATACCGAGGCTTGTGCGAGGTGGGCGAGCCGGGTGAGAAGGCGAAGACATGGAGCCTTCGCAAGACCGGAGCATGACGATGCGAGGTGGGGTCGCGAGATTTTTCAGTAGAAAAATACTGGTGACTGCGAATACTTATTCCTCACAGTGTGTACTCACACGAGAAGACTTACTGACTTGTGGCCACAAGTGCGAGGCGGAGTGATGTTTTGTCAGCAGACAAAACCACGAGCCAGGCGATTAG
>JAVHQE010000044.1:0-1048 GCA_036170975.1 Minisyncoccota bacterium
ATAGGTATAGATTTGGGTACAACAAATAGTGCAGTGGCTATCATCGAAGGAGGTCAGCCAAAAATTATAGAGAATATCGAGGGTGCAAGAACAACACCATCGGTTGTTGCTGTTACAAAAAATGGCGACAGAATGGTAGGTATGCTTGCCAAGCGCCAAGCCGTGACGAATCCGGAGAATACTGTTTATGGTATTAAACGTTTCGTTGGTCATATGTATAACGATCCAGAAATTCAGAAAGATGAGAAAACAATTCCTTACAAAATTCAAAAAGGAAGCACTGGAGGAGTAGAAGTAAAAATGGGAGACAAATGGCTCCGTCCTGAAGAAATTTCTGCGATGATATTAAGTAAGATTAAGGCCGATGTGGAAGCAAAGCTTGGTGAGAAGATTACCGAGGCAGTCATTACTGTACCCGCTTACTTTAACGATGCTCAAAGAAAAGCTACAAAAGATGCTGGAGTTATCGCGGGACTTGATGTAAAGAGAATTATCAATGAGCCTACAGCGGCTGCTCTTGCTTATGGATTTAATACAAAGAAAAATGAAAAAATAGTTGTCTACGACTTTGGGGGAGGAACATTCGATGTTTCTGTTCTTGAAGTTGGAGATGATGTTATCGAAGTGAAGTCTACGGACGGTGACTCACATATGGGAGGTGAAGATATCGATCAGAAGATTGTAAAATGGATTGCCGATGAATACAAGAAAGAATCAGGCATTGACGTTACGAAAGATATGCTTGCACTGCAACGTCTGAAAGAAGCTGCTGAGAAAACAAAGCATGAACTTTCAACTACAACAGATTCAGAAATAAATATTCCATTTATAACTTCCGATGCTTCAGGGCCTAAACACTTACTCTTGAAAATGTCTCGTGCAGTTCTTGAATCTCTTGCTGAAGAATACATAACTCGCTCTATAGAAATTACAAAGAGAGCTCTAGACGCTTCTCCATTCAAGATGAATGAAATCAACGAAATAATATTGGTAGGAGGTCAGACGAGAATGCCAATGATCGTCGAAGCTGTGAAGAATTTATTTGGTA
>JAVHQE010000045.1:0-4406 GCA_036170975.1 Minisyncoccota bacterium
GTCTCATCTTCATGAAGATAGGGCTTGCTCTTGCTACGCTCTGACGCTTCAAAAAACATGCGTCCAATTAAAAGTATTACGAGAATAACAATAAACAGTGCAACCCATCCAGTAAGCGTACCAGGGAAAATACCGCTATTCCCTCCACCAATCACCGTAGCCGTATTGCCGTTAGTAGTTACGGGCACCGCTGTTCCACTCGTCATTACCGTACTCTTTACTCTCACCGAAGGAGCGCTCACTGTTTTTGTTACAACAGGAGCTGGTGTTACCTTTTTTACCACCGGAGTTTCTGTTGTGGTGGTCATAGTATCTGATGTTGTTGATTTCGAACCTGCAGTAGTGTTTAATGCGGGAGGCGTATTTATTGAAGTAGTTTTGAATGATCCCACCAGTGAATAAACCGTCGTAGTCCCCTCCGTCGAGGCAGAACGATAGTAGTACGTAGTGCCTGAAGTTAACCCCGTCATTTGCCCAATAAAAAATCCGCCGGTATAGATAGTTCTCATTCCTAACATATTCGGGGTCACAAGGGCTGTGTCTTCTCCCCACTCAAGCCACACAAGCGAAACAGCGTCGGGGTTTGAAACATGCCCCGTAAGGGTTGCACTGTTTTCGGTAATATTACTTACCAAGACAGGACTAAGTGCGGGTGCCGCAAAAGCACTGTTTGCAAACATAAAGAATGTTCCTCCTAAAATAATCCCGGCACGAATTGTTTGAAATATAATGGTATTCATATGTTTTATATTATACTATGCTTTATTTAAAAAGTCAAGCAATAAAGTAGTAACCCCTCACCCCTGATATCGAACCATATAATTCCAGCCCTCCGAATCCGAATCGTCTTTGCGAGTCGGTAATCTGACGAAGCAATCCAGAGTCATAGATTGCCACAGATGAGTACATCTTCGCAATGACAGAAATAGAGTTTCGTAATTCAACGTATACAAGGGTGTGAGTGAGTACATAAAAAAGGCGTACAGATTCATGCTTTTTGAGCATCTGTACGCCTTTGTGCGAAAAATTCGCCAACCTACTAACGCCCGCGTTCGAGCTGGTATTGCTTGGCTTGTAACGCCGAAGCAAGATCCCGATACGCTCCCGCAATCGCGCCGTAGTTCTGACGGCAAGGGCCACGACCTTCAACGCAGTCTGACTGTTTACGATCAAGGGTCTGCGACTCTTGGTCCAAACAAACAGCATCGTGGCCATAGTTCCCCGTCTGGCAACGAGAGTGGACAACTTCTGAATTGAGGTAGCTGTCTAGCGTCAAGTCAAAAGCATTCCCTCCCTGCCCACCGGGACTACTTTGTGACTGCGGTTGTTGCTGGTACCCTTGCTGTTGAGACGGAAATTGATAGCCGTCGGTAGCAGCTTCCCCTGGATGTTGCGAATAGTAATTCGCGACGATCCGTTCGGAACGCTGTTTTGCTTCGTCAGAGCAGTTCGTTGTAACGATCATCCCTGTTGAAGCATAACAAGGGTTGTTCGTGAGGTCCCGTGGTTTTACCACAGAACAATCTGGCTTGCCTGGGGACGGATCCCACAAGCGCCCCTCTGGCAGACCACCGCAACGCGAAATGCGTGCGTAGGACGATGCCGACTGCTGGCCACTACCCCCACCACAATCACCAGTCTCCTGACAACGTGCTTGGGCTTGGTAAGAATCTACCGCAGTGTAACCAACGGCACCACCAATAATTCTGGCAGGCCACGGGTTGGTGCCGCCTTTACGACCGATGTTGTGGTACATCCAATCACCTACCACCGCACCGGCGACCATACCGGCGCCTTTTTGGATCCACTGTGTTCCCTGATCTGCTCCAAAACTCGAGCGCCCAAAAAACACCGTTGCTACCAATACAACAACCATGAAGTTTTTCATGATCTCTTCCTTTCAAATTTTCAATTTTATCTTTGAGCCCTCCTATGAGAACCCTCCTTTTTCTATCTTGTTTAATTATACACAATCTACAGGATTTGTCAAGTAGCATAAACGTCTAAAAACCCTTAGAATAGAAGAACATTTATGCTTCATTTTGACGACACCCAAAACGACGAACAACTTGCCAAGCTCCATAAAAAAGAGGAGGAGGATTTTTTACAGATTATGTCTGAAAAATATGGTATTCCGTATGCAGATCTTGTTACTATTCCGGTGGACACAACCGCTCTTGGACTTATAAAAGAAGCGGTTGCGCGCAAAGCACTCATTGCCCCTTTTGATCTTGCGGGGAAAAAATTAAAAATCGCGCTCTTCGCGCCTAACCAAGAAGAAACAAAAGAGGTGTTGGCATCCCTCACAGAACGCGGATATATTATTGATCAATACCTCGTATCACATGCAAGCCTTGAAAAAGTGTGGGAGTGCTATCAAGAAATATCAGGCTCAGCAAAAAGTGAATCCGGTATGGTGGATGTCTCGGGAGAAAATATGGAAGAGCTTGTAAAACGCTTCACCACACTTACAGATGTTTCTAAGGTACTTAATGACACCGTTACAGAAAAAAACGCACGTTACATTTCAAACATATTTAGCACCATTCTTGCAGGTGCTATTGGTATCCGTGCATCAGATATCCACATTGAACCCAGCGAAGAAGCCGTGCATATTCGCTACCGTATTGATGGGGTTCTCCATGAAGTAGCAACTCTTCCAAGCTCAATCTATCGTCTTTTTAGTTCACGCCTCAAACTTCTTGCGGGGCTCAAGCTTAATGTCGGAACCGAAAGTCAGGATGGGCGCTTCAGTATGAGGATTGCTGATATCGAAATTGAAATGCGTGTATCGGTTATTCCAGGAGCATATGGCGAAGGAGTGGTAATGCGTATTTTGAACCCTCAATCACTCAATGTAACGCTTGAGGACCTTGGTATGAGCCCTCACCTCCTCGCGCTCGTTGATCGTGAGATTCGTAAACCGCACGGTATGATTTTGAACACAGGACCTACCGGGTCTGGTAAAACCACAACCCTCTATGCATTTCTAAAACGTATCTACTCATCAGAAATAAAAATGATGACAATTGAGGATCCAATCGAATACCACATGAAAGGTGTTTCGCAAACACAAGTTGAGGCAGACAAGGGGTATACCTTTCTTGAGGGACTTCATGCGGCAATGCGTCAAGACCCTGATGTTATTATGATCGGTGAAATCCGTGATGGCGAGACAGCAAAAGTTGCTATCAATGCGGCGCTCACGGGGCATATGGTTTTTTCAACCCTCCACACCAATACCGCAGCAGGAGCAATCCCCCGTTTGGTTGACATTGGTGTTACACCAAAAATTATCGGATCTTCCCTTACGGTTGCCCTTGCACAACGCCTTGCGCGAAAACTGTGTGTTGAATGTAAAAAAGAAGACATTCCCAACGAACGCGAACAAAAAATAATTGACGAAGTCGCAATTCATATCAAAGAAAAAACGGGGACTGATGTGCAAACAAAAAAAATATGGCGTGCAGTTGGATGCGAAAAATGTAACAACTCCGGGTACAAAGGTCGTGTCGGTATCTTTGAAGCAGTACTTATGGACGCGGATATTGAAGCTCTTCTCGACACAATTCCCTCTGAGCGCGAAATACGCACCGTCGCTACAAAACAAGGTATTTTGAATATGCGGGAAGATGGTATTGAAAAAATCCTCGCGGGAATTACCGCATTTGATGAAGTAGAGAGGGTTGTCATATTGGAACAGGAGGGGTAAACATAAAGGTTCCCCGCGGCAAGCCGACGGGGTATTTATCGGATCTCGCTTCACTCGCACTTTCTCACCGCAAGCGGTGAGGTATTAGACCTATATTAACTCCTCGGCTCGAACACACAAAAGTAATCTTTTGTGTGTTACTCACTCTACGTCGCTAATAAAAAAAACCGTCGACCTTGTCGACGGTTTTTTGCTTTGCGCGGGTTTTTATTTAGCCCGCAAGAGAGGCGAAGTGCTGGGCCGCGCCACTCATTGAAACAAACGCGAGATCTTTTGCAACAAGGGGTTTTCTTCTGCTTTTTTCGCCTTGTATTGCAACTATTCGGGAACATTTTCCATATTGCATTCTGTAAACAGTGGCGATCTGATGATTACTCAAGGAATCACCGTTCACCACAATCAGGTCAAAATTTTTTTCACCCATCTTGTGTAGCGCATCGGTAAAACTTTTCACCCTTTCGACACTGTATCCACGAATAACCCCTTCGATTTGCGCTCCTGCTTTACAAGCAAACCCCGCCACTAACGCTTTTGACATTTTCTACCTTTCTCAAAATACTCTCGCAAAATGGTGCGAGGTCCAGCCCCTAGACACCTTTGAAGTAGGACAGTTAGAATTAAGATATTAGTAGTTAATTTACTGTCATATGAAATATCATCATTTGTCGTTTGAAGAGCGGTTTTGTATTGAAAC
>JAVHQE010000046.1:0-1023 GCA_036170975.1 Minisyncoccota bacterium
TGTCACACAGGATCAAAATATTCGGAACCGTTCTCCCAGATAAATGTTCTGTAGTGACGATAAGGTTCTGTTCATAAGAAAAATCATGGCTATTACGAACCCCTCGAATTAAGGTGATGGGTTGAACAGAACTTTTAGAGTCAAGGTAGTCACTCAATAGACAAGCATAATGAGCCTGTTCTCGGTAATACAGCTGTGTTTCTGAAAATGGAGACGAATAGGGAGTGTTTGCTTTGTCAGAATTTTTACCATTTGCAATAATGACCTTATCAAACAGTTGCTCTGCTTTCAATAATATTTGATAGTGACCGACATGGAAGGGGTTAAAAGATCCGGCATAGACACCAATACGAGGAGTAAAGTGCGTAATATAATCGATTAAAAAGAGAATGTTCTCTGTATGAAAAATTGTGTACGCATGGTTCAAGAACTCTAAACGTTTTTGTTGATAGAATAGAAAATCATAGCGTTGGTATTCTTTAAAAATTCCATATTCATAGTCAATCAACTCTTGGTAGTTTCCTTGGATTGGACGTAAAAGCAATGCGCAGTCAGCCTCAAAGAATAACTGTTCAAGGAAGTCCTCTTTTGGCTTAAAATGTGCAGTAGAAAGAATGATGCGTATCACTGCTTTGGAATAATCATCGTCAAGGCCATAAAATTGTTGAAAAAGCATGGAGGATTGCACTTCGTTGTAATGGTCATGCAGTGGGATGCCTTGTGTGTCACAAATATCATACACAATATCATGGAAGATTGCTGCCATCAATAAAATATGTTGGTGAGGAATCGAGAGGGAGGATTGTTCAATCTGTAAAAGAATCCGTTCTACATGATTCCAAGTATGATAAAATCGATGCGGTTGTGCATAAAAGGGCTTTGCGTAGGTGACCGCTGATTGATAGAGTGTGTTAAAATCATTCATAGATAGTTTTCGTTATTGAGAATGCACCGTTCAAAAGTGAAAAGTGCATCTTTTATAAATAAATTATAGCATCAATCATATATAATAGTCAACCACTC
>JAVHQE010000047.1:0-1016 GCA_036170975.1 Minisyncoccota bacterium
CCAGAAAATAATCGATCATTTTCTTCCTGCGTTTAATAGAAATACCACGGTGTATAAGAATTTTCTGTTTTAGGTGTGCAAATAATCCATCACAGTGGTTAGTTGTGTTTGGAATCTGTAAACTTGAATGCTTTTGGAATGTAAATAAGTAGGACAGATTTTTTCTCAAAGATCTGTAGGCGCTACGTACTCTACGATGAATGTAATGCCAATGATTTGTGCCTTCCACTGTAGTCTTTTCTTTCAAGAAACTGTCATATTCTGCGTACCAACCATCCAAAGCTTGCTCAAACTCTCCTTCATGTGTTTTCGTGAGTCTCAAGGCTATTTGGCGTAAATTTTTAGCCGCTTCTGTTTTAGCTCTCATTGGAATGTATCGCTTCACAATTTGAATCTGGTGAAACTGGCAAAGTTGGATAGGTATTCCAGGGTACTTTCTCATTAGCAATTGCCTTACCCCTGTCCTTCCGTCTACTACAAAAGCACTAAAACGATACCCACTTGCATCCAACTGATTTAGACACAGCTCATATTCATGAATGCTCTCCGAAGTAATCTCTTGCCAGCACAACACTTTCTTGAGATTTCTGGCCATCAAAATACCATATCCACGACCAAAGAAAGTAGCGTCCATAATGAGAACAAACGGCTCGGTACATTCGAAAACTTCTCCTGTTGCTCCGGCAGATTCATCAAAATGTCTTCGTAGAGTTTTAGAGCCTTTGCCATATTTTTCAGTAAGTTCTTTGTAGGTTTGCTTGTGGATAGTGTAGTCCTCGTAAGCTTTATGAATCCACCTTAAGTTATCTCTTTTCAGGCTACTAAAATAGCTCCCGCAAGCCATACATCGGTATTTCTGTCGACCTCTCCGTCTACCGTCCTTTTTTACGTTTGTCGAACCGCATCTACAAGCTTTTTTTTGAACATAGATCCAAAGATAAAAAGATAAATCACATTTATCAGCTTACCTAAGCCGAATCTAAAGCAAAATAGCAGACCGTTTTTACCTATATCCC
>JAVHQE010000048.1:0-4308 GCA_036170975.1 Minisyncoccota bacterium
TGTGTCATGGGCCCGGGTCATACCCTGTGGTCTCTGCCACAGGGTCGTTGATTCGCCCTATGGACAAAAATGCTCTCCTCAAAAACCTTAATGAAAAATGGCTTCTAGAATGCACCTGTGGGCTCAAAAATGAGGCTACACAAGGAGTTTGTGGTGAAGGTAGTGATTGTGCCGATATCGTATTTATTGGCGAAGCACCCGGCACAAAAGAGGACAAAGTAGGGCGACCATTTATTGGCTCAGCGGGAAAGTTTTTGAATGAAATGCTCACGAGTATTCACCTCGACCGCAAAGACATTTACATTACTAATTTAGTAAAATACCATGCACCGGAAAACCGCGACCCAACCCCAGAGGATGTCGCTGACTGCTCAGAATGGCTCGTGGGAGAAATTAAGATTATTGACCCCACGCTCATTGTTTTTCTCGGACGACATGCACTGAACCACTTCTTTCCCAACGCAAAAATTTCTGAAGCACATGGAGTACTCTTCTCCGCAAACTATCTTGGGAAAAACCGCAACTTCCTTCCGCTTTATCACCCCGCCGCTGCACTCTATAATGGCTCACTTCGAGAAGTCTTGAAGACAGACTTTCAAAGAATCCCGGTAATATTAAAAAATCTAAAAAGAGGAAAAGTCTGCAAGTAGTACGTATAAATTACAAAATCACCGTTACTTCGTTGTCCCCTACCTCAAGAACTCCTTGCTCAATAGGAATAATGAGTTCTTTGTCCTCGTGATCAATAACCTTGAGGTCTCCCTTTTTGAGCCCGGTAACCAACGGAGAATGATTGGGAAGAATAGTGATATCACCTGAAGTCCCCCGACAAGAAAGACTTTTTGCTTCTCCTAAAAAAAGAACTTCATCTACTTTTGCAATGGTAAGTTTCATATTAGTCGCGTTACTTAACCTCCTCAATCGTGCCTTTCATATAAAAAGCATTCTCGTTCACGTCATCAAGTTTACCCTCCAGAATTTGTTCGAAGCCTGAAATGGTATCTTCGAGCTTTACGTATTTGCCGGGCATCCCCGTAAATACTTCACCCACGAAAAATGGCTGTGAGAGAAAGCGTTGAATCTTGCGTGCGCGGTTAACCGCGAGCTTGTCATCATCAGAAAGTTCTTCGATACCCAAAATTGCAATAATGTCCTGCAGGTCCTTGTAGCGTTGGAGAACCTTGCGGGTTTCCATTGCCACTTTGTAATGACGCTCACCAACCGTCTGAGGATCAAGCGCGCCCGAAGCAGAATCGAGTGGATCAATCGCAGGATAGATACCGAGCGAGGCAAGATTACGCGAAAGCACCACGGTAGAATCAAGGTGAGAAAATGTCGTTGCTGGTGCAGGATCGGTAAGATCGTCTGCGGGAACATAAACTGCTTGTACCGAAGTAATAGACCCTTTGGTAGTAGACGCGATACGCTCTTGGAGCTTTCCCATTTCTTCAGCAAGCGTTGGTTGGTATCCTACCGCTGACGGCACACGACCAAGGAGAGCAGAAACTTCTGCACCTGCTTGGATAAAACGGAAAATATTATCCATGAAGAGGAGTGTATCCTTGCCACCCGCATCGCGGAAATGTTCTGCCATCGTAAGCCCTGAAAGTGCCACGCGAGCGCGTGCTCCTGGCACCTCATTCATCTGCCCGAATACAAGAGCAGTTTTTGCAAGCACACCCGAATCCTTCATTTCATGATAGAGATCATTCCCTTCACGCACGCGTTCGCCAATACCAGCGAACACCGAGTACCCCCCATGCTCGGTTGCCACATTGCGAATAAGCTCCTGAATGAGCACGGTCTTCCCTACTCCCGCCCCACCAAAAAGACCGACCTTACCACCTTTGATAAATGGCGTCATAAGGTCAATCGCCTTGATACCTGTTTCAAAAATTTCTGTTTTTGTTTTTTGTTCTTTGAATGCGGGTGGTTTGCGGTGGATAGAAAGACGGGGGGTATTTGCGGGAAGTTTTGCTTCTCCGTCAATCGTTTCGCCAAGAACATTAAAAAGGCGTCCGAGAACTGCCTCTCCGACAGGAACCTGCACCGGTGCACCGGTATTTTTCACGACAACATCACGGCGAAGCCCCTCGGTGGCGTCGAGTGCAATAGCGCGCACACGACCAAGCCCGAGATGCTGGGCAACTTCGAGGGTAATCTTTTTCTTATCGCCATGCTCATCCACCCACTCTACAAGGAGTGCATGTTCTACTTCAGGAAGATTCCCCTCAAAGTACACATCCACGACCGGCCCGACGATTTGTTTGATTGTTCCTGTGTTCATGATTAATTTTCTTAATGAGTTTACGAATTCTAGAAAATTATCACCCGGTTAAATGACTTTTTGATAAAAGTCCCTGCCCTAGCAGGATTTAACTGGGTTGATAATTCCCTACCACTGCGCTCACTGTTTTATGTAATGCTGAAACTCTATCATTTTTTACCCAAAAAACCAAGCGAAAACCCAGAGCAAAGGATCTACTTTTTTGATGATTTTACAACACCGAGATCACGACAAATTTTCTATGCTAGGTTGTTATCAATCTCGGTGTGTCTAGGAACCGTCGAGGTACGTCGTGTCATTGCATTAAAGAATACGCTATGGGATGCACCCTCGCGTATAAGTGTGCACCCTTCTTTATTGAGATGCTTGATGAGATCAAGACGCTTCATCTAGGCAGGAATAAGGACACTGAGTGGCTCGCGGAGCGCTCGTGCGCCTGCATCTTCACGGCTTATCAAACGATTTACTTCAATGATGAGAGTGAGCGCCTCTTTAAGATTTTCACGCGCCTCTGCAAGTGTGCGCCCCTGCGTATTAACACCAGAAAGTTCCTCAACCCAGCCGAGGTACCACTTTCCACTCTTTTTATATACCGCAGTAAATTGCTGTTTCATAATGCAATGCTACCATGCCTCACTTCATTTCGTCAAACTAAATTTAAAGGGTACCTGGCCCCTATTCACACACAAGGAGACCACCAATGCCATTCTCGCTACGCAGCTACCGCCGTAGAAAATGGTATCTGTATATCAAAATGTGAAAGTTCTTTTGGTTTTAATCTTTTGCTTGCATCAAGAATTTCTATCCCAAGAATAACCCCTTTCTTTCCCATATCAAAAATGATGCCATCTTCTGACTCTTTGTTTGATACAAAAGCCCCATCCTGAAACTTTATGTACATTGCGTCTATTTTTGGATCGTAAGTTATTTTCATATTATTTTATACTTTCCCAAATTACGGAAATAATTATGCAGAAATCTCTTTCTTTATTATAAACCACTTTGATAACTCCGCCACTAAATTTTTTATAAACCAAAAATCTATTTTGATAACCTGACCCCTTTTCTTTATCATAGCGGATCTTTTTCTTTACTGGCTTTCTTTAGTGCAATTTTCCTGCTGTTACTTGACTCATCATAGACCTGATAATGACGCCTGCATCTTTGGGGTTGCGCAGATCTACATTATAGCCAGACCACCTCCCTACATGGTCAGATATGCGAATTTTCATTTCAGATGCTCCTACCTTCACGTAACAGTAGACAGAGACTCCGTGCTTATAATTAACAGAGAAACCATCTTCACCGAAACGCTCTTTCCCAAAAATTATACTTGTATCTTTATGTTCTTTTTTTATTTCTTCTATTGCTTCATTTATAAGACCCTTGAACGATGCAACCTTTTCCATAGAACGAGCATATTTATCCCCTTCTTGAAATTCAGTGACTTTTCTTGGATGATTATCTATTTGTGGTGACTCTAACATATTTTTATATCTTATGAATATTCTTAGCATAATACCAAAATACCCAACCAAATGCACTTTTGTCACTCTCCACCTTCTCAAACGAGTGTATCGTTCCTTTTCTGGGGTCCGCAGGCGCTTTGCTTGGATCGGATGGTACTCCATCCGAAAAGCGCCGAGGATTAGCAGGTTTTTCGCAGGAAAAAACCTGCGCCCCAGAGAAAGAATGATACCGAGTTTTTATTTCATCGCCTCCATCCCCCCTATAATCTCACTCATCTCACTCGTGATTGCGCTCTGGCGGGCTTTGTTGTACTCACGGGTAAGAGAGAATGTAACCTCACTCGCTTTGTCGGAAGCATTACGCATTGCCACCATACGCGCAGAATGTTCAGATGCTTTTTCTTCAAGAAATGCGTGGTAGATTTCAATGGCAAGCAAATGAGGGAGCAATGTTTCAAATACCACTTCAGGTAATGGTTCAAAAAGATAATTCTTGGGGTGCTCTTCTACGTCGAGATGATCATTAAGCTCCGCAAACTTGCCGTGCTTTGG
>JAVHQE010000049.1:0-4303 GCA_036170975.1 Minisyncoccota bacterium
CTGCACTTGCTGCCGGTGGAGTATTGAGCGTCAAAATATATGATGCTGCGGGAAACTCAACTGCAAGTACTGTGAGTAATCCAACAGTTGCTACTGATTGGGTGGTACCAACATTTTCTTCTGTTGCACTTGGATTGGATGAATATGTAAATAGCACAGAAACTGGAACGGGAGTAAATATCATAATTACAACAACTGGACTAGAAGATGGACGAACTGTCTCATGTTCTATTAGTGATGTTGGCTCAGCACATACCGTTGGCCCAGTGACGGGTGCAATTGGAACTAACGCGGTAACAATTGCTTCAACTGCATTAACGGCATTGAATGATGGATTGTTAACCGCGACCTGTAATGTGTCCGACGTTGCGGGAAACCCAGCAGTTGCAGGAACCGATACCGCGACGAAAGATGTAGTGACACCAACACTTCCTGTTGCGAATATTGTCGGTTCAACAATCCAAGGTGCTAATGACACCATTACTTTAAATTTTGACGGGCTTGTTCAACCTCAAGACGGTACTTGGTCTGCTAATGACATTGAATATATTAAGAGTCCAGCAACTAGCTCCGCCTTTACGCTGACCAATGCCACTTTTAGTCCAACCTCGGGAGCAACCACAACTCTTACTATTACTTTAAATGAGGCAACAGATAATATGTTCTTAAGAAATGGAAATATTATTGTCGTTAAACCCGCTTTAAATAAAATTCAAGATGCCGCTGGAAACTTTGTAGCTAATACCGATGTGACTGGTACAGTCGCAAATAGCGGTGACGCTGCTCAACCATCAGTCGCGCTAACATATACTAGAACTGGAGATGGAAGCGTTGTTTCTGGAAATGTATTTCCTGGTGAAGGAATTAAGATTACCGCAACGTTTAGTGAGGCAATGTATGCAGCCACTCCGCCAACAATTGCCGTTGATACCCCAAGTACTGATTTAGCGGCCAGTGCGATGACAAAAACATCGTCTACGGTATGGTATTACGATTGGACGGTTCCATCTGATTCTCGACCGGAAGCGCAGGGAACTGCCACCTCTACTATTAGCGGAACTGATTTAGCGGGGAATTCCAACACAACTGCAACTAATAGAACTCTTACAATTGATTCTATTGCTCCGATTGTAAATACTTTTACGGCCACTTCAATTACGTCAACCGGAGCCTTACTTACCGTCACAACTAATGAAAATGCGACTTGTAAATATGCAAATACTGAACTTGATTATGCCAGTATGACCGCAATGTCTACAACAACTGGTGTTACTACTCACTTAAAAACACTTAGTGGATTAGTCGCAAACACAATATATAATTATTATGTTCGTTGTGCCGACGCCTCCTCAAATACAATGGTAGCTTCCGCTCATGTTGGATTTACAACCTCAGCCGGCGCCGACGTTACCGCTCCGGTATTAACTAATATTCAAGCGACTTCTATAACGGCGACCGGAGCGACAATTACTTGGACAACGGATGAAGCTGCTTCTTCAACGGTTCAATATGGAACAACTTCTTCTTACGGCACGGCTAGTTCCTCGGATTCGTTAGTAACTTCTCATTCCATGGTCCTAACCGGATTAACTGCCGGTACTCAATATCATTTCCGAGTGAAGTCAACCGACGGTTCTAATAATACTGCGACTTCGGTTGATGGAACATTTACGACTGTTGCTGTAGCCGACTCCACTCCTCCTCCTACTCCTGTTATAACTACTGCTACATCAACTGTTAATGCTGATTTCTATACAATAGCGGGAACTGCTGCAGCCGATACTCCTAGTGACACCATTAGAACCATTCAAGTTTACAATGGGGCGACTTTAGCCGGTACTGCCAATGTTCCAATTGGGCAGACAACTTGGTCGGTTAATGTCTCTTTAACTCAAGATGCGAGCAACAGCTTTACCGCTGTAGCATCTGACGCCACTGGAAATGTTAGTGCTTCTTCCACCGCGGTGGTTATTACTGAAAATCATACAGTTGGTGTTGACGGAACTGCTCCTACCGCTCCGGCAATTACAACCACGGCCACAACCACCAATGCTGACTTCTTTACTCTTGCCGGTACTGTTACGGCTGATGCTACTTCAACTCAAGTTGTTAAGGCTTTGGTTGGAGCAGAAGTTTATGGCACAGTTATTGTTCCTAAGAGTGGAACGACTTGGTCAGTAGTGGTTGCCTTACCACAAAGTGCCACGACTACTTTCACCATAACTTCAACAGATGAGGTAGGCAATGTTAGCACTGGCAATCCGACAGTAGCGATTACCGAAAGCACTACTGCCGGACAAGGCAATGGTACACTAGCAGTAACCAAGATTACTCCGGGTTCCGACAATATTGCCACAGCCGGCGGCGGATTTGACTTAGGTTGGAGCTGGGTATTTGATGTCACCGTTCCGACTACCGAAGCGTCCACTACTATGAAGTTCGCCGATTTTGTTAGCGGTGCCAATACAATTCCGGCCGCCACTAACATCCGATTCTACTCCGCGCAATCATCTAATGCCTATTCAACTTCGACGGCCAAAACAATTTCTCTGTATAATACTTGGGCTGATTATATGACTTTGAATGCGGATCTTGATGCGGCTACTGCCGGTCGACAAATTCAGATTACGGTTGAGGCGCAGGTTCCGGCCGCTCAAGCCGGTGGATCGTATTCTACCAGTTACGGAGTTAAATCAGAGTAAAAAAGACTTGTTTGAATTAATAATATAAAAATATATTTATGGTAAGAAATGGACATAAAGCAGTTCTATTTGTCGTGGCTTTTACAATAATTTTGGCTTGTCAAGCGAAAAATGTTTTTGCTTCGTTTATCGATAATCAGCCGCTTTGTACGGGCGTGGATTGTCCGGTGGATGGCGTGGTTATTGCCGCGCCTAGCGCGAGTCCGACGGCGGGAACTTATACCGTGGCCAAGAGCGTTACTTTAAGCGCTACCGGCGCCTCCAGTATTCGTTATACCGTTAATGGCAGCGAACCGACTTGCACCAGCGGATCAGTATATTCTTCGGCTATTTCCGTCGGATCGACGCAGACAATTAAAGCGATTTCCTGTTACGCAAACGGTAATTATTCTACCGTCGCTTCACTCGGATATACGATTAATATTTCAACTGGCGGAAATAATGGAGGCGGTGGAGGCGCCGCGACCACGTATTGCAGCTCAGTTACTTATTCCGATTGGAGTGCGACTTGTGTTGGCAGTCTTCAAACTCGTTCTATTTCTAGTAGTGCGCCGAGCGGCTGTTCTTTGACTTCAGCGCAACAATTAGCGGCGCAGCGAGCTTGCCAGGTTGTCGCCACCTCTACCGAAGAAGTAGTCACATCAACATCTGATACTACTAATGATAATTCGGGTACGCCTAATGATCAGGCGACTAATGCGACCGAACAGCTAAAAAATATTGTAGCGGAAGCCGCGACTATTTCTGGACGCAACGTTTCTCAGGTTTTAGCCGCTGTCGGAGTAATGCAAGACATTAAAGCGGAGGCGGCGGCCGAAGTTAAGTATACAGCTAAACTGGTCAACGGTTTGAAGAATATCACGGCGGAAATTAAAGCGGCCATCACTAATTTTGTAAATTACGGCACTCCGACGACTAAGGTTTTAGGTGCCGGGGAAAGAGCCGGTGTGGTTAATTCTTATAAATCCGCCTTTGGCAAAGTTCCTTCGACGGAAGCGGAGTGGTCCGATGTGATTAAAATTTCTAACGGTCGGTGGCCAAGCGTTACTAATGTTTCGGCCGAAACTAAAGCGACTGTAGAATTTAAGAAAGTTTATAAGCGTTCGCCTAATATGAAGAATGCGAACGATAACGCTGCCGTTACCGTCGTGGCTTATGGTTTAAGGCCGGCTAATCGTAATACTAATAGTGAAAAAGCGGCCATTAAGAGTTTTAAAGCGATTTATGGTCATACTCCGGTTTCCGCTCAAGCCTGGGATATTGTTCGCGCTATCGCTTATTCCGGATCTAGGAGATAAAATTTTTTACAAAAATTATAATATATAAAATTATAATAATAAATATTATGAAAACAAGATTTAAGATTTTATCTTTTATTTTCTTTCTCGTAGCGGGTGCGTTTATCTCTTCGGCTTCCGCTCAGGCGGCCGTTAACGCTACCGCCACCAACCTTATCGGTTCTCCAATTTGGGTGCCGGGGAACAGTACGGCGACGAGCGCGATACGAATTTCTTTATCGGCCGATTCGGGAGAAACGGTTACGGCGATTACTGTCGCGGTGGCTGACGCGAGCAGCACCGGATTTTCTACCAGTGATTTAG
>JAVHQE010000050.1:0-1011 GCA_036170975.1 Minisyncoccota bacterium
ACAAAGTGATGGGGGCAGGCCTTATCGCTAACTTACGGCCGCTTTTTTGCCTAGTTCCTTAGGGAGATATCACTCGTTCGCCTTAGTCTACTCGACTCGAATACCTGTGTCGGTTTGCGGTACGGATTAATAGTAACTTAAGCACGCACATCACCTAGTGATGTGATATTTAAATGTTTAAATATTTAAATATCAAGCATCGCTTTGCGATGCGCATGTTCTGTATTCACAGAATGTAGAGACTTTTCTAGGAAGCGTGCTTTATAGAGTTGAATCAAGTTGCCCATCATCTTCATACAATGCTTGGAGGCGGTATTAAAACCAGAGGCGTGGATTTCCCTGCGCCTCACCCTTACACAATAAACGACAATCCAATTAGTCGCTCTATATACTACACTCCGTCATCCCATCACATTACTACCAAGCTAATGAATATTAACATTATGTCCATCGGATCCGGCGTTTGCCATCTCCTTAGGCCCGGCTAACCCTCCTCTGACAATCATTGAAGAGGAAACCTTATTCTTTCGGCGGGAGGGGATCTCACCCTCCTTGCGGTTACTTGTGCCAACATTCGTACTTCCATACGCTCCACTATGGGTCACCCCTTTAGCTTCAACGCAGAATGGAACACTCTCCTACCGCTCGTGTGTTTAATAGGAGACGTGAAGAAGAAAACCGCGGCGCCAACGAATATGTTGTCAAGACAGCATGATTACGATTAGGTTCTGCAGTACAGGCCAATATAAATATTGGTATGCAATTAGATCACACACGCATTCAATAACCATCGACAAATTAGTCGGCTTTATCGCCTGAAGCGATTTATTTTCTTCCTCACGAGGGTACATGTCTATGTATTGCGCACTGCATATTTCTATGCATTACATATTATGACAGAATCCCCTATTAAACACACAAGCCCTCAGTTTCGGTGATATGTTTAAGCCCCGATCATTTGTGGCGCAGAGTCTCTCGATGGGTGAGCTGTTACGCTTTCTTTCAATGATG
>JAVHQE010000051.1:0-1006 GCA_036170975.1 Minisyncoccota bacterium
TCCAGCACGTGGCCTCGTTTTTTGCCAAATTGTTGCCGTATTGGGACGCCAACCAAGCGCTAGCGCCGCCGCACGCTATGGCCAGTTTGGCCAAACCTCAAAATGAAGCTGTTTAACCACGACATCCGCGGCAGCGGCCCAGCCAGCCTGGGTCTGGGCCGGATGTATGCGTCGCGCGCGCTGTGCATCACAGCCCCAGACGATGTGATTCAACTGCCGGCTGAGTTAAAAAAACATTGGGACTTTATCCAAGCGCACTATGCCAGGGTGGGGCTTGCATGTTGTCAGCAAGTGATCTGGGATTTGCGTTTGGAACAAGTGCGTAATCTTCCTGACGCCCCATTGTCGTGCTTTTATTTTGGCGAGCATGAAAATAATTTTCGCAAAAATGACAGAAGATTAAAAATAACAAAAAAACTTAACTCTAAAAATACTTTAATCGACTTGGCTAGGCAAAAAAATATAAGAACACCACAAACCATTTGTTTTGATACAAAAGATTCATTTGTCAATACGCATGAAATTCAGTATCCAGTCTATCTGAAACCAGCTATTTCAACTTCTGGCTTGGGTATCGTTCGTTGCAATAATCAACAACAACTTACTCAATCAGTCGCCGCTTTGAACCATGGTGTTGCATTTCAGGTACAACGCGCGCTAGATACCGAGCTATTTTCAAGTTATCAGTTTGAAGTGGTTAAGGACAAGGCTCAAATTCTATTGATTTCAGATCAAATTATTTCTGCAAACGCCCATGTCGGCAACCGTTATCCAGCACGCTATGAGAATAAAATATTTCTGTTGGAGTTGGCTCAATTTGCTGTCGATGAAGGTTTGGAGGATATTTTTGCCTTTGACGTGGCGGTATCAAATGGGCCAAATGGCATGGTTTACGACTTGCTGGAATGTAACCCAAGGTTTACCGCTGCCACCTATCCTGCTCTGGTCGCTAAAAAATTAAATATTCAATGCTGGATGTCTTTGATCATTGAAGTTCCGTTTAAAA
>JAVHQE010000052.1:0-4190 GCA_036170975.1 Minisyncoccota bacterium
ATGGTATCAAAATATATTTAATATGTAAAATCTTATTATTCACCTATCATCTCACCAACTGTTCCCTCAGTAAAACAATCTCATCCCGCAGTATCGCCGCAGTTTCAAAGTCGAGCTCCTTCACTGCTTTCGACATTTCTTTTTCTTTCAATTTCAAAAGTTTTTGCGGATTTTTTGCAAAAATTTGCGCGTCGATACCAAGGTTCATCTTTACTGCTTTCATGTGATCAGTCTCGAGATGTTCAGTGATATCTTTGATTTGTTTAATAATCGTTTTTGGGGTGATGCCATGCTCTTTATTATAGGCAACTTGGATTGCGCGACGACGATTCGTTTCACTTACTGCCCTCTCAATAGAGCCAGTAATCGTTTCTGCATAGAGAATCACCCGCCCCTCAGCATTACGCGCTGCACGACCAATCGTTTGAATAAGGGCAGTATCTGAGCGCAAGAAGCCCTCTTTGTCCGCATCAAGGATACCAATGAGCGTGACCTCGGGGAGATCCAACCCTTCACGAAGGAGATTTACGCCGACCAAGCAATCAAAGGTTCCCCGACGAAACTCCGTGAGAATTTGAATACGTTCAATCGTTTTTATGTCACTGTGCAGATACTCCGCTTTAATCCCCTTTTCTTTTAGGTATACCGAGAGGTCCTCCGCCATTTTTTTGGTGAGTGTAGTTGCGATAACACGACCGCCTTTTTTAACAGCCTTCAACGTTTCTGCGATAAAATCTTGGATTTGACCTCCATATTTTCCTTTTTCTAAAATAGGGCGGATAGAGATCTCAGGATCAATAAGTCCGGTCGGACGAATCACCTGCTCTACAACCTGTTCGCTATTTTCTTTTTCATACGTTGAAGGAGTTGCTGAGGTAAAAATCATCTGCCCAACCCGTTCGTGAAATTCCTCTGCACGAAGCGGACGGTTATCCATGGCGCTTGGTAGTCGAAAACCGAACTCAACGAGCGTCTTTTTGCGGGATTGATCTCCCGCATACATGCCACCAATTTGCGGAATGGTCACGTGCGATTCGTCGATGACAGTCAGAAAATCTGGCTTACCGTCTTTTGTTTTTGGGAAATAGGAAAGAAGGGTATCAGGTGCTGAACCTGCTTTACGTCCTGCCATATGACGAGAATAATTTTCTATACCACTACAGTAGCCCACCTCGCGCATCATTGCGACGTCATAACTTGTTCGTCGGCTAATGCGTTCAGCCTCAAGGAGTTTCCCTTCTTTTTCAAATTTTTTGAGTTGAGTCGCGAGCTCTGCTTTAATAGCTTTAATCGCGCGGTCTTTCTCTGCTTTGTTAGTAATGAAATGTTTTGCGGGGAAAATAAAAATAGAAGATGGGGTATCAGTAATTCTTTGTGACACAGGATCGACTTTGTTGATTGATTCAATGCCCATCATTCCCAAGGTGATGCTCCATACTATTTTTTCAGACACGGGCATAATTTCGATAAGTGCACCAATAGAACGAAATGTTCCCGGGGTGAGGTCGGCATTCGTACGATTAAAATGGATAGCGATGAGGTTTTGCATGAGCGTCTTGCGGTCAATTTTTTGCCCTATAAAGAGCTTCATATTCTCTTTTTCATATTCTGCAGGCGAACCCAAGCCGTAGATACACGAAACAGACGCGACAATAATGACGTCCTTGCGTGTAAGGAGTGCTTGCGTAGACGCGTGACGCAAACGGTCGATTTCTTCATTGATTTGCGCATCTTTTTCAATGTACGTATCAGTCGTGGGCATATACGCTTCAGGTTGATAATAATCATAGTACGAGACAAAATAGTGCACGGCATTATCAGGAAAAAATTCTTTGTACTCCTGTGCGAGTTGAGCAGCGAGGGTTTTGTTGTGTGCAATGACGAGTGTTGGCTTGCCGATAGATTGAATAACATTCGCCATCGTGAATGTTTTTCCTGAGCCCGTCACCCCAAGCAAGGTCTGTGCACGCATACCTTTTTTGAGACCAAGGAGAAGTTCCTTGATTGCTTTAGGTTGATCGCCTGCTGGTGGCCAGTCGGATTTTAGATTAAATACGGACATTTTTGACAATATACCATAAAATGGTAGTCTCTTGAACAAACTCACCTTTTACATAGGACTGCATACACTCAGCGTTTTTGCGAGTCTATGCGCCCAAGAGTCTGCAATCAGGCCATAAATCCGGTGCTCCAGAAGCAATCCAGTATTTCAGCACCCACTCTTTTAGGTTGCTTCGAGTACTCGCAAAGACATACGATACACTACTATTTCATAAACACTGGGTTCGTCGAACTTCTTATGAGGTATGAGAAACTACTATTTTTACTAAGTTATTTTTTATACCGTTTCAAAAAATCTTCTTTAAGTACTTCAAAGGTCCCGTTAAAAATCGCTTCACGCATTTTTTCAACAAGTTGTACCAAGAAACGCAAATTGTGGATTGACGCGAGTGTCCCCGCAAGTATTTCATCGGAACGGAAAAGATGCGCGATGTATGCCCGCGTATAATTTTTACATCCATAACAATCACATTCGCTATCAATAGGGGTAAAATCGCGGACAAACTTTGCATTACGCATATTTATTTTCCCATCGCGGGTATGCAGGGTACCGTTTCTCCCTGTACGCGTTGGGGCCACACAGTCAAAAAGGTCACAGCCATTTTCAACAGCTCCAAAAAGGTCTTCTGGCTCACCGATGCCAAGAAGATGCCGAGGTTTATTTTCGGGTAAAATAGCATTCACCCACCCCACAGCAGTCGTCATATCGTCTTTATCAAATGACCCACCGATACCATAACCATCAAAATCCATAGCACCGAGTACCCGAGCACTCTCTTCACGAAGGTCGCGGTGGCGCCCCCCTTGTACAACACCAAACAACCCCTGCTTTCCAGAAGCTTCTTTGTTTAGATGATGCGCATCAAGACTACGCTTTGCCCAACGATGTGTGCGATCCATTGCTTCTTGTTGATACTGATACGGAGCTGCAGGAGAAGTACACTCATCAAAAGCAAAAATTATATCTGCCCCAAGATTTGCCTGTATCTCCATGGAACGCTCGGGAGTAAAACGATGCTCGCTTCCGTCTTTATACGATTTGAAAGTTACACCATCTTCATCTATTTTTGCGAGTTTGCCTGCTTTATCTTCAAAATCATTTTTTTCTCCTTCAATCATCTCCCCTACCTTCGCAAGTTTCCCGACTTTTGTTCCAAACGCCATTCCTAAAGAAAACACTTGAAAGCCACCCGAGTCAGTCATTGTCGGACCGTGCCAATTCATAAACTTTCCAAAACCACCAGCATCACGTACGATTTCATCACCTGGTTCAAGATAGAGATGATACGTATTAGCAAGAACTACTTGTGCACCAAGCGCACTCACCATCTCGGGAGTAAGTGCTTTTACAGTTGCTTTGGTGCCTACGGTTACAAACGCAGGAGTTTTGATTTCCCCGTGCGGTGTTGTCAAAACCCCCGCGCGTCCAAGCCCTGCCATTTTTTTCTCTATATTAAAAGATATTGGTTTTCCTCGTTTCATTTTTATAGTTTAACATATTTAATCTTTAACGTTACGCTTAGGTATTCCTAATACAATTTACCGTTGACACCACTGGAACAAATCGGTAGCATATTCCGTAGAGGTGCTTCCTCATAACATCAACAAAAAAGGAGACTATTATGAGCCTTATTGCCATTGCAGTTTTTGGATCAGGAAAAGTTATCGGAATGAAAGGCGAAAAACCATATGGGAAAATTCCTCTCGACATGAGTTTTTTAGACAGACAACAAAAGGTAAGGCGACCAAAATGAATACGGTAGTTGTGGGTAGTAGGACATTTAATGCTATTGGGAAACTACTTCCGGGGCGCAGAGCCATCGTGCTCACTCACCACCCAAGAGAAATCCAAGAACGATTCGGGGGTAGACGTTCGCACGAGCGACAACATCGGCAAAATTGTCGAATTATCTAAAAAAAGAGATGTCTACATCTTAGGAGGACAGAGTGTTTTTGAACAGTTTATGCCCCTACCTGAGTTAAAGACCTTGTATGTAACACGTGTACACGATAACCTCCCCGGCCCTCGTGGGGATAGATTCTTTCCCCATTTTTCTGAAGATGGCTGGGAAAAAATAAAGGATCCTCGGGGCAAAGCCCCGAGGTATTTATTGGGACTCGCTTTGCTC
>JAVHQE010000053.1:0-18750 GCA_036170975.1 Minisyncoccota bacterium
TTAAAGTAGGATAACCACTAAGGAGCACTATCATGTCTTCACTGTTTGGAAGTAGGTATCATAAAGGATTTTGCATTGCAATAATGAACAATCCTCAAGATTTTTGCGATAGCCGAGATTACTGCGTCATAAAAAGGCTCTTTGTTAAAGCTGAGGAAAGTGGCAACGGGAATTTTGATCTCGTTGCATACCTCGATGTCAAAGTAACTGGTGCAACAAAAGAAGGAACAAAAGAAAGTTTTTCCCATGAATATCAAGTGGAAGTATACCGCATCCCGTTTCCATTTGACCTCAACCTTCGTAAAACAATCATCAGAATGTTCAAAAAAAATCCAAAATATTTTGTTGCCGAATGAACACAAAGGAGATGCCACGCGCATCTCCTTTTTTAATTTTCAAACCCAAAGAAAATTTTATTTCCAAAACGCATATCGATATAGAGAAGTTTCTTTTTGAGAGCGACATTCTCGGGAAACTCTACCGCAATTGCCGCACGAAGATTTTTAACAAGCATTACCAAGTCATTCTCATCTTTGCATCGTATTGTTACTCCTGAGAGAAAGGGGTACGGCGGACTTGACCGTATAACAATTTCGAATTGCTCATCTTTCTTTATTTCCACACGAAGAGGTTCCCCCACCTCAGAATGTAGCATGCGAGAGAAGGCATCCACATGAGAAAAAATGTCGGGAGGAATTATCCCACGTAATGGAGTCTGCTCGTCTTTTTGGACAAGCTTTCCATAAACCTCTTGATACACGCCACTCGAAAAAGTCGGCGCGCGGTCAAAAACAAACCCTGTCGTATCGAGGAACCAACAATTATCAAGAATAGCCTTATCGTTTTTAAATTCATTTCCACACCAAATATCGTGAGGTTTTCGCTCTGAGACATTGACGGTAATCGTGTGGGCATTAATACGAAATGTTTCTACGCTCGCAAGACGGGGAAAAGTGTCGAGAAGCACTGCTTGTATTTCCTTGCGGGGATAGAGATTGCTGTTCTTCCGCGCATATACAAAAAAATAATTTCCTTGGAGTTTTTCTTTTACCTGCTCGCGGATGACATTTTCTGACACAGTACTTGCCCCCACAACATGGATAGTCTCGATTTCCCAACGAGGGTTTTGTGATACACCACCACCTGCAATAAAGAATATGGAAAAAAGAATGAGAAGAGCAATCGAATAAAGAAACCACTCACCAAACTGTGCTCGCGTACGCTCAACAATCGTGGTAAATCGTTCCATGAGAAAATAACGCTATCCTATTTTATCTTTGCCCATGTAGGGACGGAGTACTTCGGGGATAATGATACTGCCATCTTCCTGCTGAAAATTTTCAACAAGCATGATGAGAGGGCGACCCGAGAGTGCTGTGTTATTGAGTGAGTGGACAAACTTTAATTTTCCATCATCGTCACGATAGCGAATGTTCAGCCTGCGTGTTTGGAAATCATGAAAATAGCTTGCTGAACCGGTCTCGCGATACGTGTTTTCTGAGGGAAGCCACGCTTCAATGTCGTACTTCTTTACTTGTCCAAGCCCGAGATCTCCGCCACAGTTCACCACGACGTGGTACGGAATACCAAGCGCTTGCATAATCCCTTCAGTATTTGCTTGTACTTCTTCATGGTATTTTACGGATTCAGCATGCGAAGCTTCGCACAAAACTACCTGTTCCATTTTATAAAATTCGTGTACCCGCAAAATCCCTTTGGTGTCTTTACCATGACTTCCCGCTTCACGACGAAATGAATCCGCAAAAGAAAGTAACTTGATAGGCAAATCTTTTTTTTCTAAAACTTCATCCATGTAGTATCCCATCGTTGCCACTTCGGCGGTACCCGCAAGATAGTCTCCGTCTTGTGTCTTATATAAATCTTCTTCACCTTGAGGCAAGTACCCTGTACCAAAAAGTAGCTCACGTTTTATGAGGGACGGCACGATCATAGGGGTATAGCCACCTTTTTTAAAAAAGTAATCTTGCACAAAATGCCAGAGAGCAAACTGCAACCGTGCGCCGTCACCCTTCAAAACATACCCACGGAACCCCGCAACTTTAGTCCCACGTTCAAGGTCGAGCATGTTCAAATTTTGCATAAGCTCAATATGACTCTTGGGGGTAAAACTAAACTGAGGAATCGTACCCCACGTGCGCAACTCTACGTTATCAGAATCTTCTTTACCGTCAGGAACTGACATATCAGGAATATTTGGCACTTGTACCATAAGCCCTTGCCACTGCTTCATGACTTGATTGAGTTCAGATTCTTTTTGCTGAAGTAATTCTTTTGCAGATTTTGATTCCGCGATAAGTCGCTCACGTTCTTCGGGGTTTTGCGCGCGCGGTACCGCGTTCGCAATTTCATTTTGCTTACCGCGCATTGTCTCTACTTCTGTGAGGATGGCGCGACGGCTGTCATCAACGGTTATGAGTTCTGCCACATCAAAGATGATATTCTTTTTGCGCGCCGCCTCTTTCACTAAATCTGCATTTTCCCGGATGAATTTAATATCTAGCATAATAGGTAGTATAGCAGGAAAATGTAGTGATGTGCAAAAATTTTACTAAGCATTTTTACAACGCTTTATCACAATGCACCCATCTCGTATTTTCACCACTATAGTCGTATAATATACTATAGTATATTATACGACTATAGTGGTGAAAATTCTGAAATTCGTATGTTACACTATAGTTATCTTTTTATGCAACCATGGCTACTCCCTACAAAATAAAAACGCTTCCGCGAAAAGAATTCCCAAAGTCCCTTCTCGAAATTCCTCAAGTCCCTGAAAAACTTTTTGTCGCAGGCGAACTCCCCGACCCTACTCAATTTTACTATCTCGCAGTCGTTGGCTCCCGCAAGTACACAAACTACGGTCGCGAAGCATGCGAGCGTATCATCGCAGGACTTGCGGGGTATCCTATTGTTATCGTCTCTGGACT
This sequence comes from Minisyncoccota bacterium, assembly GCA_036170975.1. Taxonomy (GTDB): domain Bacteria; phylum Patescibacteriota; class Minisyncoccia; order Phycocordibacterales; family UBA1550; genus UBA1550. The sequence continues at coordinate 2,952 of JAVHQE010000053.1, forward strand.
CGCCATGGGTATCGACGGTATCGCACACCGCTCCGCACTCGACGCAGGGCTTCTTACGGTCGCTATTCCTGGATCAGGGCTCGACCCTGCCGTGATGTATCCGCGTACAAATTTTAACCTCGCGCGAGAAATTATTGAAAATGGTGGCGCTCTTCTTTCTGAATTTGAACCAGACCTCCGCGCAGCACCATGGACTTTTCCGCAACGTAACCGCATCATGGCAGGCATCACACAAGGAACCCTCGTCATCGAGGCCGAGGAAAAGTCGGGCACCCTCATCACCGCGCGCATGGCACTCGACTACAATAGAAATGTGTTCACCGTCCCCGGCCCCATCTTCTCAGCAACTTCAAAAGGTACTAATGGTCTCCTTCGCCAAGGTGCTACGCCCATCACCTGCGCAAAAGATTTACTCGAGGAAATTGGATTTATTGAACAAACATTTGGAGATGCCGTGCCAGGAGAAAAACTCGACCTTACCCTCTACTCCCCCGAAGAACAAGCAGTATTACTCCTTCTTGATGAGCCCCGCGAGCGCGAAGAAATTATCGCACAAATTGACGCGCCTTCTGCAGAGACACTTTCAACACTCATGATTCTCGAAATCAAAGGAACCATTCGCGAAAGAATGGGAAAAATTGAGCGCGTAAAATAACAAAAACTATCCACAGAAAAACTTGACGGCAGGGAGATAATGTTGGTACTCTTTTATGGGCTTGTAGTGCAATTAGTGCTCTACAAATTTCATTGTAATTTCTGAGGGGGATATCGTGAAAAAAGTACCAAGGAGTTTAAAATTTGCAATCATTGTTTTGACAACAACCTACCTTGTCGGTATCGGCATAATGGCATACCTGGACTTTTCCGGTATGAAGGAATTGATGCCATTGGCATGCGACATGACGCTGGTAGCACTACTCACGGGAAGCATTGCATTCGTGGCGCTTACCTACCGAAGAAAGCTTAGTATGACTGTTTGTCATCATGCGCCAAGCATCTGGAGACATTTCTGGTATCTACCTCGCCGGCATCAATAAAGTTCTTGACGCGTTCCGATACCAGCCCCTGTTTTTACGGGGGCTTTTTATTTTTCATTTGCAAAATAAATCACTCTATAGTACTAATGTATTTTAATGGCTATTGAACTCATTTCAATAATTACCACTCAACAATGAAAACACAACGCACTTCGCCCGTCTTCGTTTTGCTATTACGACCCGCACAATCCTCCTGCGGCTCTTCATATTTCCTCTCGTCATGCGAGTGCAGGACTTCGAGTAAATATTCGAGCCTCGGTACGGATTCTGCAGATCTCATAACACCATAATTATTGAAATGACTTCAAAATCATACAAGCTCCTCATCGTTGAATCACCGTCAAAAGCAAAAACAATTGGCAAGTATTTGGGTGATGAATATATTGTGCGTGCAAGTGTCGGGCATGTGCGCGACCTTCCCAAAAGCAACAAACAGGCAATTGACATTCCTGCGGGCTTTGTACCCCACTATGAAATTTCAAAAGGCAAAGCAGAGATTGTACACGAACTCGATTCTCTCGCAAAAAAGGCAAGTGAGGTTCTCCTTGCTACCGACCCCGACCGTGAAGGTGAGGCTATTGCATGGCATATAGCACAAGCATGTGGACTCAAAAACCCAAAGCGGGTAACCTACCATGAAATTACCAAAAGCGCGATTGAAGAGGCGATAAAACACCCTCGTGTTATTGATGAAAACTTGCGTCGAGCGCAAGAAGCACGTCGTGTACTCGACAGACTTGTGGGCTATGATCTCTCGGGACTCATTTGGAAAAAAGTGCGTTACGGGCTTTCTGCAGGGCGTGTGCAATCCCCTGCTCTTCGTATCCTTGTTGAGCGCGAACGCGAGATTAAGGCATTCATTCCTGAAGCATATTGGGCACTCACTGCGAAGGTTCGCACGCAAGGAGGAGCAGAGCTTGAACTTGCTTGCACCGAAGAACCGCGTGACGAGGAAATTGTAAAAAATATTTTAAAAATTGGCCGCGCGAACCAGTGGGTAGTGCGTGAAGTGAAAGAAAGTGAAGTTGGGCGTACCCCCAAGGCACCGTTCATTACTTCTACCCTTCAGCAAGCAGCGAGCTCGCGTCTCGGCTTTGCACCGTCGCGCACGATGGGCGTTGCGCAGAAACTTTACGAAAAAGGCTTCATCACCTACATGCGTACCGACAGTACGACCCTTTCAGCAGACGCACAGAAAGCCATTCTCGCAGAAATCACAAAACGTTATGGTGCAGGTGTCGGTGAAGCGCGGGTATTCAAAACAAAAAGCAAAAATGCACAGGAGGCGCACGAAGCAATTCGCCCTACTGATTTTAGCAAACACTCACTTGGTATAAATCCCGAAGAGAAAAAACTCTATGAGCTCATTTGGGCGCGTACCGTAGCTTCACAAATGGTAGATGCGCGACTCGCCAGAACTACGATACTCGCAAATGTGCGCGACAATACATTGCCAAACTTTTCCATTACCGGCTCTCGCGTCATTGTGCCTGGATGGCTTTCTGCCGACCCAGATGCACGAGGTGAAGACGTGCAACTTCCCAAAGTAGCAGAAGGCGAGATGCTTATTCTCCTTAGCCTCAGCGACGAAGCAAAGTTTACCGAACCACCTGCACGCTATTCTGAGGCAGGTCTCGTAAAAGAACTCGAAAAACGTGGTATTGGTCGCCCATCAACGTATGCCTCTATTATCAAAACCATTTGTGATCGTGGCTATGTACTCAAAGAAGGCAAGGCACTACGTCCTACCGATACAGGCGAAGTCGTAAGCACGTTCCTCGAACAAAATTTTGCGCACTATATTAGCGACGTCTTTACCGCAGAAATGGAGGACAAACTCGACGATATTGCAAATGGAACCCGTGAGTATGTACCGACACTCAAGGAATTTTATGACCCTTTTTCAAAAGAGGTAAAAGAAAAGGATAAGCTTGACAAAATCACCAACCTCGGCGAAGCAGATGCACAATTCAAGTGCCCAAAGTGTAATGATTCAATGATTATCAAGCTCGCTCGTACGGGGAAATTTCTTTCCTGTAAAAAATACCCAGAATGTGATGGAGCGAGAATGATTGATGGGTCTGAACTCGCGGGGCCACGTGATACCGGCGAACTCTGTCCAAAGTGTGAAAAATCAAACCTCTTTGAACGCGATGGGCGTTTTGGGAGATTTATCGCTTGTGGGAATTACCCAAAATGTAAGTTTATAAAAAAAGATGACAGTGCCGCTCTCCTCAACCATACGGGTGTCCCCTGCCCTATGTGTAAAAAAGGATTTATGACCGAACGTAAAGGTCGTTTTGGTATTTTCTATAGTTGTACGAGTTACCCTGATTGTAAAAATGCTATCAAAGCGCGCCCCACCGGAAACTTTTGTACCTATAAAAAATCGGATGGCACCCTCTGTGCATCACTCATGATGGATGGCACAAAAACAATCCCCGAACGTTGCTCTGACAAAACCTGCCCCAACCATAATCCGCATAAGCTCACGAAATAGAAAATGGAAGTATGCAGTCTGCACTGCATACCCAACTCGTTTTTGTGAGACGGAAGCATAATTTTTCTAGCAAGAAAAATTGCTGAGTCGGGGTAGCGAAAATTTGAGAGTGACGACGAGCAAATTATTTGTTACCAAAAACAATCCCCGAACGTTGCTCTGACAAAACCTGCCCCAACCATAATCCGCATAAGTTGAACAATGCAGAATAATTGACACGACCCCATTACACACGAGATTTGTGCGAAGGAGGATTGTTTGCCAAAAAATACAAAGTATGTTATTCTGCACAGCAGTAAATTGGTCTGCCTTTGTGCAGGTTTTGTTTTTTATAAAAGGAAGAAAAAATGAGAAAGACAGAAGCCCCTCCTCCATTCAACAATCAAGATTTTGTGCTTGTGAAAAGTATCGTCATCGAGGTTCCATTGTCTTCGGAGAATAACCCCGTAGCACGGAGAATAAGGATTGATATCATCGCACCATGGAAATATGTTTTACCTATAGATTGCGTTGAGCTCCTTAGGCAAGACGATGCACTCCTTCTCGGGAAACTCGGAGCAGAGTTGGTCATAAAGCACGCCCCGGAAGATTTTGTCCCTCAGCGCCCTTGGTGGATTGCATCGTTCAGCGAGCACCCCGAAACTGAGATTTATGGTATCACCGACCCACTCTCAAGAGGTACGCCCAAAAAAACAAGAAGACATCGTGATCGACTTAATATCTCTGGTATTGATTTCTTCTTTCGCTTCCACGACGCAGAATAAGTTCTCCTCCCTTTTTTGGCCCTTGCAGTTTTTCTGCAGGGGCCATTTTACTTTTTATTTAACAGGAATTATGGCACAATAACCATATGTTTTCACCAAAAAAAGATGGCTCGTGCCCTACCGTACTAGAGATCATCAAGATGCTCAAAAATCCTAGCGCTGAGGATATTGCTCTTATAAAAAAAGCGTACCTCTTTGCAGAAGATGCACACAAAGAGCAAAAAAGAAACTCGGGTGAACCGTATTTTTTTCATGTTGCACATGTTGCCGCAAACCTTGCCATTATCAATGTTGATGCTTCTACCGTAGCAGCGGGTCTTCTTCATGACACCATTGAAGATGCCGGAGTTCTTCCAAAAACAATAGAGCGAGAATTTAGCAAAGAAATTCTTACTCTCGTCGAAGGCGTGACGAAACTTGGAAAAATAAAATACCGTGGTGTTGAACGCCACGTAGAAAGTCTGCGTAAATTTTTTATTGCGATGTCACACGATATACGCGTGCTTCTTATTAAGCTTGCTGATCGGCTCCATAATATTCAAACCCTTGAACATATACCGGAGGCAAAAAGAAAGCGTATTGCCCTTGAAACTCTAGAAATCCATGCTCGACTCGCCGACCGTTTTGGTATGGGAAAATGGAAAGCAATTTTTGAAGATGCTGCATTCCCTTATGCCTTTCCCGAAGAATACGAAAAAGTCTCAGCCATCATAAAAACAAAACGTATCGCTGATGAAAAATATGCCCAAAAAATCTATCGCTCTATTCAAAAAGAGTTGGTTGCAAATGGCATCATCGATGCACGCGTAAACTATCGGGTAAAAAATCTTTACAGCTTATGGAAAAAACTTGCACGCAAAGAAATGGACTCCAACAAAGTGTATGACATCCTTGCCGTACGAGTTATCGTGAAAACCGTTGAGGACTGTTATCGAGCGCTCGGAATCATTCACAAACACTGGCGCCCTGTTCCTGGACGAATCAAAGACTATATTGCCCTGCCTAAGACAAACGGTTACCGCTCCCTCCATACTACTATTTTTCATGGAGATGGTGGGGTCATCGAAATCCAAATTCGCACTGAAGAAATGCATGGCGAGGCACAATATGGTATTGCCTCCCATCTTGTCTACAAAGAAAATAGTCTTGAAAATAATAATCTTGAAAAAAATATTGCCTGGATTAAAGAGCTCACTAAATGGCAAAAAGATGTTACAAAATCAGATGAGTTCCTTGAACACCTCAAAATGGACTTCTTCAAAAATCGGGTATTTGTTTTTACGCCAAAAGGTGATGTTATCGACCTCCCTGAAGATTCAAGTACGATTGATTTTGCCTATGCTATCCACTCCCGTATCGGCGACCACCTTTCCGGCGCAAAAATAAACGGCAAACTCGCTTCGCTCGAAACCAAGCTCAAAAATGGCGACATTGTAGAAATTGAAACAAAAGATAGTTCATCCCCAAAACGTAAATGGCTTGACTACACGAAGACAACTATGGCAAAACGACACATTCGTGGTTACCTCGAAAAGACAAGCCCCATAGAGATCATTGCGCGGAAATTCTTCCGGAGAAAATAGCGGTGCAAAGAAAAAAGTCGCAAGTTATACTTGCGACTTTTTTCTTTGCACCGCTATAGAGAGAAATTCCTCACATTATATAAACCCTCTGATTCCTCCATCGCCTTTTCCTCGTCGGGTTCTGCAAGCTCACCAATACCTGCGGGTGCACCTGCCTCCACAGCAGTCTCTCCAAGGGGCACAGATACTTCCCCTGTGGGAACCGTTTGCATTTCTTCTTGAAGTCGTTTCAAGAAATTACGCACATCGTCGTTCGAGAAGAAATCAATCACAATCTTGCCTCCCACTTCACGTTTTTCAATCTGTACACGTGTCCCTAATCGCTCGGTGAGTGCAGCCTCAAACTCCATCATCTCAGGGTCAAAGTCTGTCCCCTTCTTGCGCACACGATCCACCGCAATACGGCGTGCAATACGTTCTGCTTCACGCACGTTAAGCTTCTTGAAAATAATCTCCTTGAAAAGCGTCATCTGCTCTTCTTTGCGATCAGTAAGCATGAGAAGTGGTCGCGAATGTCCTTCGTTGATGCGTCGTTCTGCGAGTGCCAGGAGCATCTCCTCAGGGAGCGCAAGGAGGCGCAACGTATTGGAAACATACTCACGGCTCTTCCCTACCTTTGCGGCAATCTGCACATGCTTAAATCCAAAATCATCCGCAAGGCGCTGAAATGCTTTTGCCCGATCAACGGGGTTCAAATCTTCACGTTGCAAGTTTTCAATAATCGCAAGTTCGAGTTTCATACGATCCTCTTCCTCTTTTGACTCTTCGCCGATACGAATAAGAACGGGCACCTGAGTAAGCCCCGCGAGCTTCGAAGCGCGCAAGCGACGCTCGCCTGCGATGAGCTCGTACTCTACCGCAAGCCCTCCTTCTGCTTTTTCAATCTCACGGCGCGTTACCACGAGTGGCTGCAAGATGCCATACTGCTTTATTGAGTCTGCAAGGTCACGTAACTTATATTCATCAAATTCTTTACGTGGCTGAAATGGATTTGGTTTTATTTTTTCAACTTCAATCCAAAAGATTGCGTTCTGGTACATTTGATTTGCTTGCAACATGATTATGTATTATTGGAAATTAAATTCTATTCGCTTATCTTATCACAAGACAACATTCGCGCAAAAGTTTTTAATACTTCTCTATCATGTTGACAAATAGATTGACCAACCACGTTCAAAAATGATACTCTGTAAAAGAGTTACTTAAAGGAGTAAAGATTATGAACCCAAATTTTGAACAAATAACAGGAATAGATGAAGATGCGCGAGCGGAACAAGATGTTTCCCACATAGAAAAAACAACACCCGCACTTGCTGACGCTCTCAAAAGATTGCTTGCAAAAATGCAGGCGCCTATCCCCACTGGGGAACGATTCATCATTACCCCTCAAATGCGCGCAGAAGCAAAGGGGAGGGAAGCAGAGATGCGCGCAAAACTTGGCGACGATTTCTAAGCGCGGAAATATTTCCGCGCTTTTTTCTTGCATCAGGATGTTTCAAGTGATATACTGATTTTCATGCAAATGACAATACTTTTGGGGCACGGGCTCGTGTGGTGGACAGGGATGGTTGGTGGGTTCTTTTTCTTGCTTCTTATTATCACGGGGCTTGTTAAGCAATATAACTATAATATTTTTGTAAGGTGGCAAGTCCCCCTTACCCCGCTTCATCACTGGTTTGGGTGGATCTCTCTCGGGTTCCTTTTTGTCCATTTCCTCCTCGCACTCTTCAGTTCAATGTGGAGTGTATTCTTCTAACTCAACCTACCTATGTCCCTCTTTAGTACTATTCGCCACTGGTTCACCGAAGCCCCTCATTTCAAAGGGACAATTATCGCAACAGAGCGTATTGGCTCACGTATCCAAAAAGTAACCGTCGGTCTACCCAGCACTGTATCGGGTCCCTTCAATCTCGGCTCATACGTTGTACCCTATACATGGGGTTGCGTTCCTCGCGCATATTCTGTTGCAAAAACTGACGCACGTTCTTTCACCCTTTTGGTAAGTTTCTCAGGCGGTGGCGTTGGTGCACGTTTCTTTCGCGATGCACCCGTTGGCACGGCAACAAAGTTCTACGGTCCTTTTGATGATTTTCCTTACCGCTATGGTACCGGTCGCCCAAAAGTATTTTTTGCTACCTCTACTGGTGTCGCACCATTTCGCATGATGATTGATGAGACTGTAAAAGAAGGACTTCCTGCAACACTCTATCTCGGTTCCCCAAAAGAAAGCGATATTTCTCTTCGTGATGAGTTTGAAAAAATTTCTCAAGAATATCCCTTATTCACCTTTGTCCCCGTACTCTCAAAGCCAGACCCATCGTGGTCGGGTGCAAGCGGATACGTAACGGACTTTATTACCAAAAACCCAACGACAATGCGTAAGAGCGATATCTACATCTGTGGTGTTCCCCCGATGACCATGGGAGTTCTTGGTGCTCTTGAGAAAGTACAAGTTCCAAAAAAACAAGTATTTGTACAAAAATTCGGATAAATGGTACAATCAACAATATGCATAATTCAAAAACTACTATGGGAAAAAATGAAATTCTAGTCGACCGAGGAATGGGGCAAGTACGCAACTACGGAATTGCGGTACTTGTTGCTCTTCTTGCATTAAATGGTGTAGCTCTTGGCGCACTACACTTGATAGAATCCAATGATACCCGCAATGAGCTTATCAAGTATGCGGAAACGATCCCCGCTCCTGATGTGACCAAAGCGGAGCAGACAATACATCTTCCTGAGAACATTATCGCATTACGCTCTGAAAATATTGACCGAGCTGGTTTTTACGAAACATCCATTGGCGAGCAAGACTACCTTGTTTATGGTGATGTTAATAAACATTACCTACTCATGACATCTGAAGAAACGATTCAAAAAGAGATTTTTAGCTTTGGGGTGGCCCTCAGCGCACTTTACGTAGGCGAAGTTACTATTCTCCTTGGATGGTGGTTGTTTATTCGTACAAAAGTTCGCGAAGTGTTCGAAATGATTTAATTTAGCACTATGTCTTTATTTACAAAAAATTTAGAGAAATTCCTCATCTTCTTTTTCACAGGGGTATCTGTTGTACTCATTGTTATGGGTGTCTCACGGGCAAAGAAGCCAACTCCCCTTGCTGTAGCCCCTGCACCCACCCCAACTCCGGCCTCTCAAACAAACACATCGGGAGCAACAACGATTACGGGATCCGCATATCAGACACCATGGGGAAGCGCTTCTGCTTCTATTACAGTAAAAGGAGGCCAAGTGGTTGCCGTAAGTATGCCTTCTGTACCAAATTCACCTCCTTCTCTTTATGCAGAACCCTACCTCATTGATCAAGCTCTCAAAGCTGGGTCTGCAAATATTCAGGGTGTTTCGGGGGCGACCTACACAAGCATCGCGTTCAAGTCTTCTCTTCAGAGTGCTCTCGCACAGGCAACAACGCAAGGGCAGTCCGTTAGCCCAAGTACCAACACAACCGTAGCAACCCCCACCGCAAAACCTACTGTCCCTCAACGTTATCGCGATGATGACTAATAGCTCTTCTGTAAGATTTGTTGCCTTGCTCCGTCTCTACCTTTAATGAGCGCAGAAAGCTTATTATTAGCCTAACCTTTATATAATCATGTCATCTTTTCAAAAAAACTTAGAGAAATTCTTTGTGTATTTTTTCACCAGCATTTCTATGCTTGTGGTTATTCTGGGTATTGGGCGAATAAAGCAATCAGGCACACTCGGGACCACTCCTGCACCAAGTGATAGTGGGGCAACGGGGGTGGCAACAACGGCAAAGGCTACTGCGACCATGGTTGCCGGTGCTCAAGTTGTGAATGCGAGCGGAAAAACTTTCCAGACTCCTTGGGGAAACCTCGCTACAACCATACAGGTCAAAGATGGTAAAGTCGTTGCCGTTAGTATTCCTACGCTCCCCGACTCCCCTCCTTCTATATATGCAAAACAATATCTTATCGACCAAGCACTCCGAAGTGGGTCTTCAAATATTCAAGGGGTTTCTGGAGCAACAATCACGAGCAACGCCTTCAAGGCGTCTCTTGAGAGCGCACTTGCACAAGCAGCGACACAAGGTATTACTGTAACAGGTGGTCTTTCTTCAAACACGAGTACGGGTGCTGACACAACAACACCTCAAGCAGTACAAGCTCCTACGCCAAAAATTACCAAGACGACATCGAATAACACTGCAAGTGCACCAGCGAGCGTTTCTGGTACGTTCACGGGAGCTGCATATCAGACCCCATGGGGAAATGCCGTTGCCTCAGTAACCTTTACCAATGGCAAGATTACGAATGTAACTATGCCTCAAGTTCCTAACTCTCCTCCTTCTCAACAAGCAGAGCCGTACCTTATACAACAAGCAATGGCAGCAGGGAGCGCAAATATCCAAGGAGTCTCGGGAGCAACCTATGCAAGTATCGCCTTTAAGTCATCCCTTGAAAGTGCTATTGCAAAAGCAAGCGCACAAGGCACGGTATCCGCAAGCGTAACAAGTACTTCTGGAACATCAGCATCAAAAACTACAACAGCACAACCAACCGTGTCACGAACATACAAGACGCACGATGAAGGTAACGAGGAAAGTAACGAAGGTTTTGATGATTAATTCATGGCAGAACATCGCATATTTCATTCAATGGGGATTCCCGTCCATATCACTATGGTCGGGTTTTCTTCGTCGGAGGCTGACACCGCTCTTGCACGCGCAGAAAATATTTTTACCGAATACGATCTTCGCTTTAGTCGTTTCAAGCCTGAAAGCGAACTCATGGGACTGAATACAAGTAATGGTTCGTGGCATAAAGTAAGTATTGAACTTTTTCAAGTTATCAAAAAATGTGTTGCGCTTTCTGCAGAGACGGACGGTGCCTTTGACCCATCGGTAGGAGGAGTGCTTGCTTCCTATGGGTACGGATTACCATTAAATTTTGAATTACCTGAGATACTTCCTACGTACCGCGACCTTGCCTTCAACGATCGCGAACTTTTAATACGCCTCGCTCCAAAACAAATTCTTGAACCTGCTTGTATTGTAAAAGGTATAGCCATTGATATGGCAGGGAAGGCGATTGCTGAAAAAATGGATACTTCTCGACAAGGATTTATCATAAATGCAGGAGGTGATATTTTTACTCAGGGAGCGTTTGAGGACGGAAAGCAGTGGAATGTTGCTATCCAAGACCCTCGTAGCGCAGACGCGATTATAACGGCCGTGGGGATACAAAATGCAGGAATGGCAACCTCTGGAACCTATCAAACAGGAGGAGAACATGATGGCAAAAAATGGCACCATTTAGTAAATATGCAGACGGGAGAATCGGCTCCTGGAATAGTAAGCACAACGGTTATTGCACGCACCTGCGAAGAAGCCGATACCGAAGCATCCCTCGCAATACTCCTCCCCCTTGAAAAGGCTGTTGCCAGACTCGAAGCGCGTCAGCTCCCTTATTTCATTATTTCTGAGAATGGCACTATTACAAAAAATAGCGCGTTTGGGCAACTAGAAATACCAATCGCAACCCTTGTCGCATAAAAAAGAGCCAGTTTGCGTACACGCAAACTGGCCTCCCTCTTCCCGATTTTAATTTCGCAAAATCTTTTTTGCATACTCAACATCAAAAATTCCACGGAATCCAGAAGTAATGGTTTCCATAACATCCCCACCATAGCCATAGACAAGGAAAATGTACTCTCGCCAAATTTTTACTACGATACCGTTCATGATATCCTCCCAAAAAAAATCACTGTCACAAACCTGAGCATGGCACACAAAATAAAGAATTACAAGTTCTGATTTTCCTTACTATTGTTCCATCGTTATTTTTTACTAAGTTCATAGACAACATCCTTGCGTTCAACAATCACCTCCCACCCTTTTTCTTTTGCATGTTCCCAAAGTTTTCTATTGGGATTAAAACAAACAGGACGGTCAACAAGTTCAAGAAATGGAATATCTCCTTCGGTGTCCCCTACCCCAACCGAACCCTCAAGGGTGAGCCCCTCTTTTTCGATAGCGCGCTGAAGAACGGTCGCCTTGTCTGCGATAAAATGCTCATCAATAATATTCCCCGTAAAGCACCCATCGTCACCTGTTTCATAAAATGCTCCATAGGTCTTATCGAATCCAACGTCTTTACAGAAAAAATCAAGCGTCCCTTTTGGTGAGCGTGAAATAGCCAATAAAAAATACCCATCTTTTTTTAAATCAGCAATAAGCGTCTCGGTAAAATTGTAGGTACGATGACGATAACGCGTAACTACAAGCTCTGAAGCTTCCAGGAATTTTGCATAGGGTACTCCTTTTATATTTTTCATAAAAACGCCGACGACAGCCATGATATATGCTTCATAATCCCCTTTGCGGTCAAGCCACTGAATCTTTTCTTCTTCATAGCTAGCACGGACCGATACGGGAAACACCCCTTTTTCAATAAATACTTCCACGAGTTCAATAAGGAGTGACGACCGAAAAATCGTTCCATCAATATCAAAAATTGCTACTTTGCGAAAAGGGGTTTCTTTATTCATATAACTTATCGTAACGGAAAATCCGCAGTATAACAATATAATCCGCTCTGTTTATCAAGCCATACTTTGTCTTTTCTGGTAAAAGCTACCCCAATAATAAACTTAATTTGCGGATATTTTTTGAACATTCGGGGGAGAGAAGATAGAGACCACATAATTTTGAATAACATTCTTTCTCTTTTTGTTCCCCAACCAAAGAGCACGACATCGGGGTGGTACGCTCCAATATATTTTTTAATATGATGCGGGTACGGGACAATAATCCCAAGCTTCATGGTACCGCGATTTTCCCAAGGGAATTTTTCTGCAACAGAGTGAAACGCAAACAAGGTTGCTCTATCTTCAAGATTATACTTCCGGAGTGTTTCCACTACCTTCATATAAAGCTCGTCCGTATACTCTTTGAACTCGATGAGGAGTTCAAAATGAGTTTCCCGCAGAAATAATAACGCCTCCTCAAGCCCGAGCACATCGGTACTCGTTGCGGGGTCATGGGAGACTACAACACTCTTCCCATCAACACCGTAGCGAATATCAAATTCTACGCCATCAAAATCAGCATCAACTGACTTCTTGAAGGCAATAAGAGTGTTTTCATTTTCTCCTGCCGACCACCCGCGATGTGCAAATATTTTCATATATCAAATGTTATCTACTATAATGTTTACCTAAAGACCATGACGCCACTATCAAGCTTCAGGTCAAAAACTAATTCTCCCCGTGAGGTGAAGTGGTAGCTCACTACTTCACCAAGCATTTTTGTAAAATCAGCTTCTTGAGAACCATCACAGTACATCATCGTTGAAATCATTTTATTGAACGAAATTTTATTACCGTTCACCACGTATTCCCCACCTCCGCTATTACAGTCAGTCTTCAGAGAAAAAGTGTTGTCTTTTTTAAAAAGGATGGTGAACTTTTTTAAAGCGTGTGGTTGTACCTGCGTACCGTCCCCATAGACTGTGCTTATCCAGTTCCACGTCTTCATTCCCAACGTCATCCGTGCGGGGTCCGCCTCTCCCTCAAAGTTCTGTGCAACCTCACCAAATTGCATCGTTTTAGGGTCAAGGAGGAGCCATCGACTCTTCCCAACGGACGGTTGCACCGCAAAACTTTCTCCTTTTGCACGCTCTACATAATTCACCACAATGATATTTCCTTTCCCCACCTCGGTAGTTTGTGGGGCAATACGATCCCCTAAAAACACTCCTTCCGAACCAATATATCCGTGCACCGTATTCAACCGAGCTACAAGATAGTAAAAGATACCACTTCCTCCTGTTTCTTGAGTAACAAGAAAAGCGCTATCTTCCCTACCATCACCATCAAAATCATGTTTCACTTCATTCCCAAAATAGTGGGTAATAATCTTTGAGGCAGAACCAGGCACTACCTCTGTAACCGAGATACCATTTTTCAAAAGAACATTTTGTCCATTAATTTTATACGTTGCGTTATCAAGAGTGGCAGGTGTTTCAGCATTAAAAGATACGTCATCATTTGCAATCTTAAACTTGTAGGCACCAAGACAGAGCACCGTCAATAAAATAACACCGAGAATTAAGACTATCCTTATTATTGTTTTTCTCATATGATTAAGTATACCGCTCTTTGTTTAAAATAGGAATTTTTGACACAGCAATGAGCACGTGATATAATTTACCGCAGTCTAGTAATCAACGAAGAGGGGATCAAAATGAACCACTGGAGTTTTGGGAAAATATTTGGCAAAATATCGTATCGGGATTTTTTGAAAATGGCGGACAGTTTTTATAACGTACTCTACCTTCAATACCCAGAAGAAGACTTGCGGGTTAGTGTTATCTTTTACAAAGAAATCCCTCATTCAGTTTCTGCACCAGAAGATGGTATTCTGGAGTGGGTTGAAAGAGAAAACAAAGGAAAAGAACTTGCTCGGATAACCAAAACAAAAGGGTTGCCCTATTTCCCTCAAGAGCTCTTTGACTCAGCCGTAAACGTGTATCTCTTTGTCGAAACAAAGGGTGGATCCATTGCATGTATCGAAGCAAAAGGGTTGCTCCCTCGGCACATCGTATTCTCGGTATGGACGGAAAAAGGCACGCAGGTGCAAAGTCTCTGTACGGGGAAATACCGCCCGTCACCATTGCTATTTTACCGAGGAAACGGCGAGGAACATTTGCATGCATGCTCCCTATCCTAATATCTCTGTAAGTATTTCAAAAGCTCCTTCGGGGGCTTTTTCTTTACGAGATAACTTTAAAAATTTCTACCATCGCCATCGTATCAAGTGCACAATACTTGAGTAAATTTTCTTTTGTTTTTTGAATTTCAGAATCGCTCATACCGCCTCGTATCATCTTTTCCCACTCACTGAGCGCCATCGTGCCATTCTGTATATCGAGACTTTTGTAGGAGAGTTCGGGAAGGAGAACAGGGAGGACTTTTTTTATAGATGCACTCCCTTGAAAGTCAGGGTGCTGGTAGTCGTCCTTAAAAATTTTCATGAGGTCAAAAATTCTCTTGTTGATATCTTCGAGAAATTCTCGATATTCAGGGTGGAGTTCTGCAAGCTCCATGTTCCTCCCTTTTTCAAAGCTCTCATACCATACGAGAACACTCCCTACTGGCCCTATGCAATTTTTGAGCATCTCAAGTAATCCCTTGGTAGCACCTTGTAGTTCGCCCGCAAGATACTCGAAATGTTCTAACGTCCCATCTTTTTGGAGCTTGTGTACTGACACCTGAAAAACAATCTGCTGGTTTGTTTTATAACCATCAAGAAGTGGTATTGGTGTCCCGTACGTTTCGTAGTCAAGGAAATAAATAGGGAAAACAAGATTGGAAAGCGTCTCACTGATTGCCTCAGTATTGATCATCGCGCGCCCCGTTTTTTGAAGGTGTACCTTATCCCGCTGAATGTCTGTCAAATCGAAATCTTCGGGGATATCTGCTATCTCTAAAATATCTTGATCGAGAAGGAGGCGAAGCTTGTTGCCTTGGACAATATGGTGTACCGAATATTCAGGCACCTGCGGGTTAAATTTAAAAAAACAATCACATCGCTGTCCATGGCTTTTGTAGAGACAACTGCATTCGTTCAATGAAATATTTTCTTCTTTAAGGATAGCGAGCGCTCCCGCAATCTCATTTTGCACTTCTTCTTTTTCTTCATGCAACCTCTCGGTAACATTTTCAATAACAAAAAGCTGGTGAATATCCACCTCCCCAGCACGGCGGTATTCTTTGTTGATATAAATAATATAACTCTCTCCAACGTTTACTCCTGCACGCTCTGCAACGATAGTTTGAAACCCGACATCTTTTATATGATTGTGTTTGAGGTCAGTTTTTATCTCAGAGCTCGCTTTTACTTCGTAGAGATCCCACTTCCCTGTTTCTGTA
>JAVHQE010000054.1:0-4073 GCA_036170975.1 Minisyncoccota bacterium
CTACGACAACATCTACTTCTACAGTAGGAGGAAGTGTTACCGTTGCGTCAGCGACACAGCCAGTTAATGGCCTCGCAATTCAGAACGCATCACGCGTTGCATTCACCAAGGTTACCCTTACCGCAGGATCTTCGGATGTTGTAGTAAACGGCCTTACGGTAGAGCGCACCGGTGCTGCAATCGATTCTAACTTTGCTGGCATCGTTCTCCTCAAGGAAGACGGTACACAGTTGGACATTGCAAAGACCTTTGGTTCTGATCACCGCACAATTGTCGGTGGTACGTTCGTTGTTCCTGCAAACACGTCAATGACATTGACCGTAGCAGGTAACATGAACGCAGATCTTCACCTAAGCGCAGGACAGGTTGCAGCTATCTCAGTTGTTGCGGTTAACACCACAGGAACTGTTTCAGGCTCACTTCCTATCACGGGCGCATACCACACGATCAACGGTACGTTGACTATTGGTACTGCAGTTGGTTCATTGTCAACCTACACTCCAGGAGTAGATGCAACCAAAGCAATTGGTACATCAGCTTACAAGTTTAGTGGCGTTCGCCTTACTGCTGGTTCAGCAGAAGATGTTCGCTTGAAGTCAATTCGTTTCTACCAGGCAGGTTCAGTATCAGCATCAGATCTTTCAAATGTAAAGATCTACGTTGATGGTACCCCTTACGACACGGTATCAACGGATCGTTACTACTCAGCAAACTTTGGTTCAGGTATCGTGATCGCACGTGGTCTTTCCAAAGACATCTGGATTCAAGGTGACATCACTGGTTCAGGCGCAGCAGGTCGTACGATCCGCTTCGACATCCAGAAGAACACCGACCTCTACGTTATGGGTGAGACTTATGGTCAAGGAATTATCGCGTCTGGCACAATCCACAGCACAACTCCTTCTCTCCAGGGTAACACTATTACCGTTTCAGCAGGTTCGTTCACTTCAGTAACGAAGGCAACAGAAGTAGCTGCACAGAACATTGCGATTAACCTCGCAGGCCAGGTTCTTGGTGGTTACACAATGGACATTACAGGAGAAACTATCTCTGTACAGAATCATGTGTTCACAGTTACAAACAGTGGAGCATCAAATGTTGGAAATACGCTAACAAGTGTATCTCTCTACAATGAGAATGGTGCGGTTGTTGCAGGTCCAGTAGACGCAGTTTCTACTGGTACTACAACACAGACCGTTACCTTTACTGATACCATTACCTATGGTCTTGGAAAGCATGTATACACATTGAAAGGCAAGGTTCAGTCATTAGTACCTAATGGTACTACGTACTCAACTGTTGCAACTTCTATGGGGAACATTATGGGCCAGACAACAGGAAACACAATTGCTTCCCCATCTCTCGGCTTCGCAATGAACACCATGACGGTTAAGTCAGCAGCCCTCGCTCTTACCATGTCAACAAACCCAGCAGCACAATTCGTTGTTGCAGGTGGACAGGGTGTAGTGTTGGCAAACATTCAGCTTGACGCAAGTCAGTCTGGTGAAGACGTTCGCCTCAGTTCAATCATCCTCACCTACACAGGTGCTGGTCAGTTTGCAAACGTTACGAGCATGCAGCTCTTTGACGGTGCAACGGCATTGAACACAGGTTCAAACGTAGTAACTTCAGCAGCAGCAACAACCATTACATTTGACCAATCTCTTATTGTTTCAAAGAATACGGTAAAGACGTTGACCCTCAAGGGTAATGTTTCTTCAAGCGCTACAGGTACGTACGCATGGAACGTTGCTACCGCTCCGGTAACAACAGGTGTTGTTTCAGGATCAACCGTTTCTGTAACAGGTGCTCCAACTCCATCAAGCGCAACACAGACTGTTGGTGCTGGTTCACTCGTAGTTTCAACCTCACCTTCAACTCCTTCATTCGCAGTAGCGGCTGCAGGATCAACAGGTAACACGGTTGGCGTTATCCGTTTCCGTTCAGTAAACGAAGGTACAAACCTTGCACAACTCGGACTTACTCTTACTGGATCAACAGGTGATCTCGTACAGGTTTCGCTTTGGGATGGTGCTACTCAGGTAGGTACCGCAACATTCACAGGAGCAAGCACACAAGCAACTTCAACGTTGACTTCAACGCTCGCACTTCCTAAGGATGCTGACAAGGATATTACCGTAAAGGTAGACTTTGCTCAGATTGGTACTGGATTCACAGGTGTTCAGGGCGACACTGTGTCAGTTAAATTCTACGCCGCACAAGGTACAGGAGTAAACTCAGGTAACACAGTTAATGCAACAGGTTCAACGGCAGTATCAGGCATCCGCCTCTTCAAGTCATTCCCTGTTGTATCAGCTGACGCTCTTACAACGACAGGTGCTGCAGACGGTAAACTTATGCGCTTCAAGGTTACTGCCAACTCAAATGGTGGCGTAGGTCTTGGACAATTCAAGTTCACTATTGCAACCTCAACTGGTATTGCAGGTGTTGCAAATGTTAACCTTTACGGTTACACAGATGCATCATACTCATCAACGATTGCAGGCCTTACCTCAGGTCAGGTAAACAGCGCTGCAAACATCGTTCCAGGTGTAAATGGAGCAGTTACGATTACTCCAGCATTAGCAGTTGAAATCCCTGCAGGTGTAACGTACTACTTCGAACTCCGTGGTACAGGTACAAGCGGAACCGTTGGTTCATCAATCACGACGAATCTCCTCGGTGACGCAACAGCAGGTGTAGCAGTTTCTGCAGCAGCAACAATTGCAGCAGCAAACAGCCTCATTTGGTCAGGCAATGCAACCACAACATCTCCTCTCACATATCTTGATTGGACAAATGGTTATGGTGTTGCAGGCCTCCCAACAGGTGGTCTCCTCCAGACTCGTTCTAACTAGTCATTTCTAGGAAGGCCCGGCCTTCCGGAGATTGGATAGACGGTTCAAAGAATTGAAAGATTCTTAAAAACTTTCAGAAAGAGGAATAAGCTCATACTAAGTTTAATTTCTTGCTTCAGAGAAATTTCTCGAAACAGATAAAACTTAAACGAGCGAAACCTTCGTTCAAAGAAAAGAGGGGAGAGATCATCTGTTGACTTCTTGATTGAGAAAATTTTTCCAATCAGATAGACGTGATAAATCCCAAACCTTAATTCAGCAAAAAGCCCCACTTCCGCAAGGAAGTTGGGGCTTTTTGCGTTATCTGTGTGTGTATGTGCACCATCCTTCCCAGGAAGGCAATTCCTTCCCATACTCCCGATACTTAATCGTGATGCTCTATGGTATATTTATTAGGAAGGCAATTCCTTCCTAATCCTAATAAACACTAACAATAATAAAAAATGAGTACGAGAAAGATATCTTTTGCAGTAGAGGAATACTACCACCTGTACAATCGTGGTATCGATAAAAGAGTCATTTTTATGGATAACCATGATTATCGACGTTTTGTTGCCTTACTGTATCTTTGTAATAGCACTAAGCCAGTAGATACAAACCTTCACTTTTATAACGGGCACGATTTTCTCGATCTTTTTAACGTGGAACGTGATGACACGCTTGTTGATATTGGGGTGTATTGTCTTATGCCTAACCACTTTCATTTGTTGGTACGTGGAAAAGTAGAAGGTGGTGTTGTTAAATTTATGTCAAAACTTTTAACAGCATATGCTGTCTATTTTAACAATAAACATATCCGCACAGGATCTTTGTTTGAGGGAAAATTTAAAGCGAAACACGTTGACTCTGATGAGTATTTAAAATATCTTTTTGCATACCAACACTTGAATCCTGTAAAAATTATTGACCCAAAATGGAGGGAAGAGGGAATAGCCGATCGTAATAGAGCAAAACAATTCCTTGATGGGTATGTATATTCAAGCTACCTTGATTATCAAGGTAGCGCACGGATTGAGTCGAAGGTTCTTAATAGAGAAGTCTTTCCACTCTATTTTACGAAAGTGGCCGATTTTGACGCGTTTATAAACGAATGGATAACTTTTTCTAGGAAGGAATTGCCTTCCTAGAAAAAGTTATCCACAGTTTTATAAAAAATTACAGTTGTTTCATAATTATTCTCACACCCCGCGTGATACAATAAAAAAAGCAATTAAA
>JAVHQE010000055.1:0-3336 GCA_036170975.1 Minisyncoccota bacterium
ACCTGCCTGCCTCCACACACCACAAGACCCACTAAACGGGTGTGTGTGACAGCATTCAATTGTCAAAATTCAGTCAATGAGTATGTCCCTGCAAAACAATACCTTTTCTACTACACCACACAAATTTTTGCTACGACTTCATAAAATCCTTTTGACATATATCTATATGCCTCAAAAATTTTATTTCGCCTCGCTCAAAATTTGTGCAGTTCGTTACGAAAAATATTGTGTTACAGGAACTGTTCGGAAACAAAAAGCCCGCGTAACGCGAGTTAAAATAGAAGCCATGATGGTTCCTATTTATTCCCGCCGGGGGTGTTTCTTGGTTCCGATACTCATATGCAACAGTAGGGTCATTATATACAAAAGAAAAACGATGTCAACCCCGACACCTACTTTTTTATTATTACATAGTGTTTCCAATATATTGTCTACAAAAACTCTATATTCCGCTTGGTAAATAAGAATTTCTGAGTGAATTAAAAGCAACAAAAACACGATGAAAAAGTAGGTGTCGGGGTCAAGCGAAAAAAGAAAATGCTCAGCAACAAGGAACTCAGCATTAATTTCCCACAGAAAAACCCGCCATTTGGCGGGTTTTTCTGTGGGAAATTAATTGTTGAAATATTCAACTATTTTTAATAGTTCCCTTTTCTCACTAGCGCTCTGAAATCTCTGAGCGAAGCTTTTCAATATAGCGTGCTGCTGCATCTTTACCACCGAGACCAAATGCGAGGCCACCGGCAATAGAGAGCATTGCTACAAGTCCCGTGAAGAGTGTCTGCATCATACCACTTGCGATACCAAGTTGGTTCAATGCTGCAAGGATTGCAACAACCCAAATTGCCCAACGAGCAACTCCTCCTACAAAACCTGCTGACTTTGAATCAAGTGCGCGTGCGCTACCAGTCAAAACTTTTTGTGAAAAATCAGCAAGTACGGCTGCAACAATAAGAATCAATGTTGCAACGATAACTTGTGGAATGTATCCGAGGACAACGTTTGCCAAAAATGCGGTTACTGCTTGAAGGCCTAAAATATCAAGTGATGTTACCAAAAATACAACAATGATAAACCACTTTACCAGCCCACCTAAAAATGCACCCGTGTTAAGGTTAAAGCCAGCTTTCGCGATAAGGGCTTTTGCTCCAGCTCCTTCAAGGATAGTGTCAATCTTGATAACTTTGATAATCTTTGCAACAACCTCAGAGAGAACTGACCCAACAACCCACCCTGCAATAAAAATAATAATAGCGAGAACAAGAGTTAAAAGAAAATGAACTCCTTGTGTCCCAATGCCAGTAAACGCACCACCGAGCTGTACCCCCCATTCTGAAATAATAGGCATATCTTTTTTGTATTATTGTGTATAACGTTTATTACACACAAACATTATTTAAAAAACGAATAATTAATAATCGAGAGTTATTATCTACATAAATTTATCCTAAATTTAGCAGACAACAAACCTCATCTCATAAACTCCAATCCACACCAAGGAAGTGCAGATACAAAGTTCTGATTCCTACTTTTTTATTATACCACTCTCAGCATGGCAATAAAAGGGGGGCTGTGGACAACTGCACGATAGACAAGTTCGTAAGTCCCACGATAATTTCTGGCTTTATATCTTGAAGCAGTTACTACTCAATCCCCAATTTATCAATAACTGCATCATGGCGGAAATCAAGAATATCCCGAACAAATTTGTCGTAGACGCTCACCCGATACAAAAATTCTATGGTTTCCATTGCGCCATAAGAAAGCTCCTTGCCGATTTCTGCCTCAATAGAACGTAACGCGGTTTCAATAGAACGCTTCTTGAGTCCATCCCCAACGATAAGCACATCTACGCGTGCATCTGGTTCGTCGAGAAAAATCCCCGAGATTGCGAGAAACTTGATCTTCCCTACTCCTTTGAAGCGGTGAGCTATTTCGTCACGATTAAGCGGGGTTTCAGAGATAATGAGATTCTTGAGGGGGATCAAAAGTGGGAAATTGGACTTAAGCTGAACGCCAACTGTTTTCTTTTTTACGGAAGGTTTTTTTGAGCCACGCTTGACTGGAATTTCCTTAAAGAAACTCTTGTCTGCGAGTATGCCAATTTTTTTGAGAAGGGCGAGTTCACGTCGCGTCTCCACAAGAGAGACTTTGCTCTTTTCCGAAACCATCGCCACATCAAATGTGTCGAGTGGATTCAAGAGGAACAAGCGCAAAATCTTTATGCGCGCCTGACTTCCAAATAGTTTTCCAATAATGTCCATCTCGAACAGTATATCACAAACAAAAAAGTTGCTAATATCCTTTTCTAAGCTTCTTGATCTTATTCCAACTCATTACCTCTTCTTTTGTGTATACGCCTGTATCAGTAACCATTTCTAAAAACTTATCAAATCTACCTTCAGCGTCTCCATAATTAGAGTTTTTATCAAACATTATTTTTGCAGTAAAAACAGTCTCTTTTTTAATCAAATCTCTAACTAATGGTATTTTGTTAAACTCTTCTTTTGAAATCAGTCCTGATTCAACCCATCTATCTATTCTTCCATAATTTTCCAGTCCTTCGTTATATTTATTGCTAAAAGAACTTTTAACTATCTCAAGAAGGTGTTTAGTCGCAACTTTAGAAATCTCAGGGCTAACTTTTTCTCCGTCTTTTAAACCTAATTCTTGCTTAGTAAACAAAGGTCCATTGGCTAGACCTTGTCTCATATTGAAAGTTAGAATCCTATCAAGGGTTTTACTATCACCAGAAACAACTGCTTTTGTTGTGATATTATTTACTTCCTCCTGATATTTAGAAAATTGCTCGCCACTTAGCCTGCGATTGAATCTTTCATTATTCATTTCTCCGTAATTCTTAAGAGCTTTATTGAGGTCTCCTTTTTCTATAGCTTCGGTGAAATTATCTTTTAAAACAGCTAGGCGATACGCATTTTCTTGAGGAGTTAAATCCTTCCCGAACATGCGCTTCATAAAAACTCGAGTCTTTCCCACCGCACCAATTTCCTCTTTTGGGGTAGCTAGTTTCGTAACAACATTTTCTTTCTGAATTTTTGGTGCTTCTAGTGGCACCGACTGCTGCTCTAGCTTCGCTATCTCCGCAATCTCTGCGCGGAGCGTCTCAACACCTACAGCCTTTTGCTCTGGATTTTCTGGAACTATTTCTTTTGCTTCTTTTGCGATTTCTGCAATGCGAGCATCAGCAAAACTCGGCACGGTTTCAATACCAGCTTCCTGAACTTCTTTCTGTTCTGCTCCCGTCGGCTCCAGTTCCCAATCAGGCGTCTTCCCGTCCCAGCTTTTGTTCATATTCATAGTATTCCTATTATGCGC
>JAVHQE010000055.1:3346-4044 GCA_036170975.1 Minisyncoccota bacterium
AAACGACGACGATCGGTCGCCTCTTTTTGCTGAAACACTATAAAAGTTACTTGAGAGTAACCTTTGCACCGATCGTCGTCGTTTCTCTCCTCCTTGAGAACCGGCGGTTCTCAACGCTCGCTTGAGTACAAGCTCACTGCTCTCCTCCACGGAAAACTCCCGTTTTCCGGCCCTTTCCCAAGCAGGCGCAAAGGTTACTCTTGGGTTTTAAATTACCAAAGCAAAAAACCGACACTAGGTCAGTTTTTTGCAACGATAGCAGTGCTATTACTTCAAAGTTACCTTCGCTCCTGCTTCCTCGAGCTTCTTCTTGAATTCTTCTGCTTCTGCTTTCTTCATACCCTCTTTGAGCATTGAAGGTGCCGCATCAACAAGATCCTTTGATTCTTTCAAACCAAGAGCAAGAACTTCTTTTACCACCTTGATAACAGCAATCTTTGTGTCACCTGAAGCGGTAAGTTCAACACCAAATGAATCCTTCTCTTCTGCGCCTGCTACTGCTACTACGGGAGCTGCGGCTGCTGCTACTGCTGATACACCAAACTTCTCCTCGAGAACTTTAACAAGCTCGTGAAGATCGAGTACGGTCATGGTCTCAATTTTTTCAACGAGATCCTTAAACTTTGCAGGAACTACTACCTCTTTTTTTTCTTCTGTCATAATATTAATTTAATTTTAATGTTTAATTTCAAAATAAA
>JAVHQE010000056.1:0-3996 GCA_036170975.1 Minisyncoccota bacterium
GATGATTTATCAGTGGGCAATTGCGATCAAACATTTGCAACTTGGTCAGTCATGTTCTTTATTGGGCCTGCACCAGACAACGGGAGCGGGTATTAGATTTTCAGCCAGTGTCGCCGTGAATGAGTTGATCAATAAACTGCCTGATCTGCTGGAAGATATATGTGATTGTCCTGATAAAAGTTTCGCTTATCCGGTCTCATCTCTGTGTCTCCGCATCAAAGCCACTCTCTCAGGCGTATTTTGCGCGCCTTTGTATGAAGAATTGAATGAATTTGTGCTTTCATCTGACGATATTCAGCAGGTACTTCCTCAATATTCAGATAAAATGGGCGGCTAAAAATTAGCTGCATTTGGTGACACCTTGGGGGGTATTAAAATGTACGTTGATCTGCCTGATAATAAACCTGACTCGAATAACTCGGATTGGGACGAGTTGCCCTCGAACGAGATGCTATTATGGGGTGAAGCCTTGGACAGGTTGTTGCCGCAACGTCAGATTGGCAGCAAGGAAAATCCTAAGGAAAAATTCAGTGGGATGGTGCAGTTTTGGCGCGAATGGAATCCGCAGTTAGGCCATGGAGTTTGGAATAAGGTTTACCGCAATGGTCATAAACTCCAGGCATTCAATCAGTGGGAGGTTGAGTTTCTTGCCCAGCTTGCATTGCATAGCGTGGGGCAAACCTATCATCCGGTGAGCTTGTTGCGTGAAGGAACGGCAAGTGACCCCAGATTGTTGGGCGGTACGCGACCTGCGCAGTATCTAATCCAGACACGGGATGCAGGGCCTACCCTCGCCGACTGGCTGCGGATGCCGGTGCGCTCCGGCAATCAGCTCACACCAGTTGCACATTGCCTGGTTTCCCCGGAAAATTTTCTTTTAATGGCGCAGTCTTTACTGCGCGCACTGGAAAATATTCACGCAATGAATTTCGTACATTGCGATTTGCATGCAGGCAATATCAGTATTCCTGCCAAAGTTATGCTGCCGCCTGTTGATGGAAAAAATGCCGATTCCGCTCTGAGTTTTCAATTAAATTTACCTGAACTGACGCTGATTGATTTCGGCTTTTCGATCAATTGCCGAAAGACACCTTATACCACCTTGCCTTTTGCGCAAGACGGCTATCGGGCGCGTATCTCACCACACTTGAAGCGTGTACTGGTAACGATAGAAGAACAGACCACTAAACAGCTGCCTAAAGAAAAACATTGGGATGAGGTGTGGCTCGATGCCAATTTCTGGCAAAGCTGGATAGGCGCATCACCGCTTGATTTGATCAAAACCATAGATTGGCGTGAAGACCTGTACCAGTTGGGGCATTTACTCGCAGACATACGCGATGGCACCGGACCTGATGCCATGCATTTGGGCGGTCGTATATTGTGCAAATCAAGACAGGCTGAAGTTAATACACTCATAGATGAATTACCCGAGCAGTTGATGCGCTGGGGTGAGAATGTTGGCACGGCCACACCGCCAAGACCGCATCGCGAATATCTGAACCGGATTGATGCTGTTCTTACCCAAGCGCGTCATAACGGCGATACGGCGATCACGACGTTTACTCTCAATATCAAGGATTACGATTCGATACAGTCGCAGCCTAAACAACCGGAGACTGCGGCGATACCGGTACGGCAGCGGGCTGCGCCGGAAACACAAATTAGATTTACAGGTACTAACTCCCTTCAACAAGAAAATCAACAATCATTCTGTGATTTTCAAGACGTAGCTGAACCATGGTGTCCTGTCGTTGTAGCTATTCCTGCACATGCGGCAGAACATGCAAATTCTTGGAACTCAATAAAGGGGATTGCAGTGTCTAAAGATCCCATTACTGTGGAGCAGTTTTCTGCTTTTATTCAAAACTCTGGAAACTTTAAATCATGTTGGAAAGATGCTGTTCAAAAGCTGAAAAATCCTATGGTTAATGTTACACGAGGGGATTGCGAAGCGTGGTTGGACTGGTTTAACAGGCAACTGTTGATTAGTTTTCAAGGACGGCATGCTTTACCAGAGTACAGATTGCTGACGGAAGATGAGTGGCGTTATTGTTGTGCTTGCGGGACTAATGCAGATTATTTCATTGGTCAGAAGCAACGTTCCAATATAAGAAAAGGGGATGCCATTTACAAGTTCAGCGAGGCAAACATTGCCCATGAGCGCTGGCCAGATCGCGACAATAAGGTGGAAGCTCTGCATATTAACCATGAGTGGAATAGCATAAATGCCTTCAATTTAAGGGGTATGCATGGAAATGTATGGGAGGTAGTTACGTCAAACAATGGTGCTTCCACCTTCATTAGGGGGGGGAGCTATGCGTCTTCTCCCAAAGAGTTGGCTGCAAATAACGTTAAATCAATTGATCAAAACCATTGCGGATCGGATATCGGATTTAGAATTTGCCGCAATTTATATCCAAATGAACTGAAAAACTAGCGAGGCCATTTATGAAACCTGCTGTAAATAACCAATTGGGCAATACAACGGTCAGTGATCAATCCGCTCAAGCTGCACTTGTCGGCTTCACAGTACTATTTTTTTCGGTGCTTGCAATCGGTTGGCATCGTTTTTTTGCCACTGCCATTTTTGCGCCTGCATCCTGGGCGATAGCCATAGCATTAGCTGTATTTGCTATCCTGCTGGCGAGGATGGTTGCAGCAGAAAAAATTCGTGTGAAATTACAGGGCCATGAGAAAGATGTACTGAGCGACAACTACTGGATATTCTATTTCATGGTGCTTTTTTCAATAAGTGCCTTGGGGACGATGAATACTGAATTTTACTTCGGCGAAGGCAAGGTAGTGCTTTTAGAGGCGATTGATGGCGCACAACAAAACTTGGATTCAATAGATTCGATAGCGCCAAAAATCCTGACCAATCCGCAATTGGAACAAAAACAAGCCACTATCAACCGATTGCTTTCCAGTCTCGATGGCGAAATTAGCAATGCCAATGGCGGCAATAGTTGTGGAATCGGGGTTTCAGCTCGCAAAATTATTCAGGAAATCAAGGTCGAGCTGCCAAACTTTAGAGAGTTTTCTGGTGCGGGAGTCTATACCTGCTCAGGCTCCGAGGAGAAAAATAAAGCCTTGAGTAATAGCTACAAAAAGCAGGCGTATCAGTTGCTTCGTAATGATCCTATTTTCGTAGCTGCTAATATTGCACAGAACGAAGTGCTGTTAAATTCTGTTCACCAAAGAGTCACACAAGAGAAAGCGCAGCTCGATGCGGCTAAGCTTGCACTTGGAAGTGGTGCTGACAGCTCACTTTCAAATGGGGACAACTATGCCAATGCGCAGCACGCTCTTGAGAGTGCCGCGTCTAGTTATGCAAAAATGCGTATCGAACTTGATAAAGCCAGTAGCACTCCATTCGATCTTCCTCGCACTATATCTGTAGCTTCGACACGGCAGCTAGGTTCTTTTGCCCAAATTATTCCCTCTTTGCTTGGACGTATGGGGCACATCAGCACATGGATTTATATTGTTTTTGCCATCTTAATGGATGTAATTCTAATTATCTTCTTTACGCGCGTGATGAGAGGTGCGCAGCAGACAGGGAATATGAATTACATGAGTGACAACAATTCGACAGAGCGCGATCTAGGCTTTTTATGGGTCAACTCGCGATAAGACCTGTTGCGAAAATCGTAGTTTTCCGCTGCATTAAACAAATGACAGTGACATAGCTAACAATGGGAAATCAAAATGGATGACATGAAAAACGAACCAGCATTTGTCTCGACATTGGGAGATACTAATTCTAACGATCCGCATTCTGAAAGTAATCAAGAACGACCTGAAAGCATAGGCCCAGCCGATGGCACGGGACGTCGAATGGCAGACCGTCTGCGCGAAAAGGGTTACCACCCAGTGATAATTTTCGGCGCATCTCTTTCTGGAAAATCAACACTATTATCGTCTTTGTTCGGTTATTTAAAAAGGCTATGTCACCGTTAATTAGTGGTCTATACTATCACCATACCAATCAAT
>JAVHQE010000057.1:0-17878 GCA_036170975.1 Minisyncoccota bacterium
TATTCTTCGTCCAAGACGCGAACTTACTAGTTCGCTTACGTCGCTAATAAAAAACAGGGCATCATAATGCCCTGTTTTTTATTTTAGTGTCGTTTCTGTTATGATAGATTTATATGGAACCGAACTACAAAACTTTTTTTCAAGGAGACAAAAAAGCGAAGAAAATAACGATGCTCGGCTTAGGGCTTTTGGGGCGGGGGGTGAATGTTGCAAGGTTCCTTGCAGAACTTGGCGCAGAACTTACCATAACTGACTTGAAGTCAAAAGAACAACTTGCACCGTCGCTCAAGCAACTCGCAAAATTCAAGAACATAACATTTGTGCTCGGCGAACATCGGCTCAAAGATTTTCAGAAATGCGACATGATTATCAAATCTGCGGGGGTACCACTTGATTCGCCGTATGTCGCCGAGGCGCGAAAAAATAATATCGCTATCGAAATGGACGCATCGCTCTTTGCAAAATTTACCCCCGCAACGATTGTAGGAGTAACGGGTACACGAGGGAAATCCACCGTTACTCATCTTATTTATCATATTCTCGAGCATGCCTACCCAAAACATGTTTTTCTTGGAGGAAATGTGCGCGGTATGGCAACACTACCACTTATCAAGAAGACAAAGGTTGGAGATATTGTAGTGCTTGAGCTCGATTCATGGCAACTGCAGGGTTTTGGTGACACAAAGCTCTCTCCCCATATTTCGGTTTTTACCAATTTTTATCCCGACCATTTGAATTATTACAAAGGAGATATGGATATATATTTTGACGATAAGGCAAATATTTTTAAATTTCAAAAAGGAGAAGAAGTCTTTATTGTGGGAGAACAAGTGGTAAAAGAAATTAAAGAAAGATTTAAAGGAGAGAGAGAAGCAGATATCCTTATTGCAAAAAAAAGTATTGTTCCAAAATCGTGGAAGATAAAAATTCCAGGAGAACATAATCGCGCGAATATCGCATGTGCTATCTCTGTATGCAAAGAACTTGATGTACCTGATAAGATAATTAAAGAAGGCGTGGAAAGTTTTAAGGGCGTTCCGGGGCGACTTGAGTTTTTGCGCGAGGTGCACGGCGTGAAATACTACAATGACACTACGGCAACGACTCCGGACGGCAATCGTGTTGCCCTTGAGGCTCTTGCTGATAAAAAGAAAAAGAACATTGTCTTGATTGCAGGTGGGGCGGATAAAAATCTTGACTATACGAGCATGGCACGGTTGGTGCACAAGACCGTGAAAGGTCTCGTGCTCATTGAAGGGGCGGCAACAGAAAAACTTCTCGCGCTTATTCCCAAGAAAACGTCATACCCGGTGTATATTGTAGGTAGTATGAAAGACGCGGTGGAGGCAGCACGAGACTTCGCACAAAAAGGGGATACTGTCCTCCTTTCCCCAGGATCCGCAAGTTTCGGTGTTTTCAAGAATGAATTCGACCGCGGAGACCAGTTTGTGAAGCTGGTGAAAAAGATAAAATAATGAACGAAGATTTTTTGAAAGATATTAATGTCGTGCATTTTATTGGTATTGGTGGTATCGGTGTGTCTGCTGTAGCGCACCTCTTTTTTTCTCGTGGTGCAAAAGTTTCGGGGTCTGACCGAGGTGCTTCGCTTATTACAGAAAAACTTGAACAAGAAGGCGCAAAAGTTTTTATTGGCCACCATGAATCGCAGGTGCCAGAAAAGTGTGACCTCGTTGTTTACTCACCTGCAATAGAAGACACTAACCCAGAACTTATTGTGGCACGCGAACAGGGAATACAAACACTGTCCTATCCAGAGGCCCTCGGTATGATTTCGCGAGGAATGCGTACGGTTGCAATTTCGGGGACACATGGCAAAACTACTACCACCGCAATGACCGCCGAGGTGCTTGTCGGTGCGGGCAAAAACCCAACGGTTATTGTAGGAAGCCTCCTCAAAACAGGAACAAATTTTGTCGATGGAATGAGCGACATCTTTGTTGTTGAAGCATGTGAATATAGGCGTTCATTCCTGAACCTTTCACCAGAAATTTTAGTGATTACAAATATTGATAATGATCACCTTGATTATTACGGTAGTATTGAGGGGGTACAAAAGGCCTTTGCAGAAATGGTAGAAAAAGTTCCTCCACAGGGGGCTATCGTATGCGACCCCAATGACGCGCGGGTTGCACCCGTGCTCGTGAGGGCAAAAGCACGTATTGTTGATTATACGAAAGAAAGTCTCGCTGTAGTTCTTGCGGTATCAGGTGATCATAATATCAAAAATGCAAAAGCCGTACTGGCGGTTGCGCGCATTCTTGGTGTTGAACAAAAGGAAGCGGAGCATTTTTTAAAAGAGTTTCAGGGTACATGGCGCCGTATGGAATACAAGGGAGAAACAAAAGGTGGAACGCCTGTGTACGATGACTATGCTCACCACCCGACAGAGGTAAAAGCAACACTGCAAGGTGCGCGCTCAAAGTTTCCTGACGCGCGTATTCGGGTTGTTTTCCAGCCACACCTTTATTCACGGACAAAGCTCCTTCTCAGCGATTTTGCACAAAGTTTTGGTGATGCCGATGAGGTGATAGTGGCGCCTATTTACGCGGCGCGCGAAGCGAATGATCTGACGATATCTTCCGAAATTCTTGCACAACATATTATTGATGAACAAAAGGTTGGCGGTCTCCGTGTCTGGGCAATGCTTGATTTCCCTACCATTGAAAAGTATTTACGCGAAACAGAAAAAGAAGGCGACGTTGTTTTAACTATGGGGGCAGGGGATATTTATAAAGTAGGGGAGCTGTTGCTAGGGTAATTTCTACTGACTACGTATACGATACTATAGTATCGTATACGTAGTCAGTAGAAAACCTAATTGTGATTGACAGAAAGTAAGAAAGTATTACAATAAGGAATATGACAAAGATGCTTAATTTTGAGAAGATCCAGCGTGTAACAAGCAAGGGGCAGATTACGCTCCCTGCTTTTTGGCGCAAGGAGTTTGGTACCGATCAGGTGGTTGTAACCACGAAAGGTGGGAAAATAGAGATTGCTCCCGTGCGTCGTTCTCGCGAAAGCGAATACACGGTATTTGATGCTATTCGGGATAATAAAGGGAAGGGGATTAAGGCAAAAGACCTTGTAAAAATACTCGATAAGATTAATCGATAGGTATGAACGAAATCGAGAAGCTTTTTCGAAAAATCAACAAAAAAGACAGTCTCATACTCCGTGATGAGGTACATTTGCTTTTTCAAAAAGAGTACGAACGGAGTAATATCAAGAAACTACAAGGGAGCGATTTTTATCGTTTACGGAAAGGAAAGTTTCGAATTATCTTTCATTACGAGGGAAAGAATGAAATTGTTATTGATGCAGTTCGCATAAAAAGCGACGATACTTACAAAGATTTTATATAATACTATGGCAACCCTCTACATTATAGGCACACCTATCGGCAACCTCGAGGATGTTACCTTGCGCGCGCTCCGTATCCTCAAAGAAGTTGATGTAGTTTTGTGTGAGGACACACGCGTGACCAAGCGCCTCCTCTCGAAATACGAAATCACGACACCTACGATGAGTTATCATGCACAATCGAAACTTGCAAAAGTGGATAAAATTTTAGCGCTCCTCGAGGAAGGCAAAAATCTCGCCCTTGTTTCTGATGCGGGCACACCATGCATTTCTGATCCAGGGTCACTCCTTCTTGCTCAAGTGCGCGAGAAATTTGGCGACGAAGTTGCCCTCGTTCCTATCCCTGGCCCCTCCGCTATCATTACCGCTCTTTCTTCTGCGGGGATCTCTGTTGCCGAATTTACTTTTCTCGGATTTCTGCCCCACAAGAAAGGAAGAGAAACCCTTTTTAAGGAAATCGCACAGTCAGAACGGGTGATGGTCTTTTATGAATCAACGCACCGTATCCTCAAAGCGCTTGAGTCTCTTGAAAAATTTTGTGGGGCAGATCGCGAAATCATTGTTGCTCGAGAGATAACCAAAATATATGAGGAGTTTGCACGAGGAACGGTATCGGAGATTCGTACGCATTTTGCAAAAAATCCCGACCGGGTTCGCGGGGAATTTGTCGTGGTTGTTGAGGGCAAGGGAAACAACAAAAGACTTCAAATAGTTGATAACTCTTGAACATTATTGCCATTTCCTGTATCCTACTCTTATGTCAAAACATACACTAATTATTTTTCTCGGTATCTTCATTGTGATAGTTGCCCTCGGTGGTTTCCCTGCATGGGCACGCACAACACTTCTTGTGCTAAGCGGAATCGCCGTTATTGTGTTCGCATACCTTTCTTCAGTTGTTTATTGCAGTAACTGTAAAAAGCTTATTGATGAGGCTGACCAAGTACTCCCTGTTTCTTCTGCATCAAGTGAGATAACTTCAAACCCAACACAATGAAACGAGGGTATGCATACTGGGGAATAGGAACTGGAATTCTTTTTGTCGGATTATTTTCCGCTTTTTATTTTTTTATCCCTGCATTTTCTTCAGTTGGGTATGATACAGACAAGGCACATATTAAATCGGGGATGACCGTTGCCACCACCTCTGAAAAAATCGCCACGAGCACTGAGGAACATTTTGTTGCAACACATGTTAAAACCCCTGAAGCGGTAAAAGCGATTTATATGACAGCATGCGTGGCGACGATGCCAAGTTTTCGCGAGAAGCTCGTGAAGATTGCTGATACTACTGAAGTGAACAGTATTATTATTGACGTGAAAGATTTTAGTGGCACGATTGCTTTCAAGCCAGAGGACCCGCTCCTCAAAGATAATGAAGGGAAAGGTTGTCGCACGAAAGACTTGCGTGAGTTCGTTGCGGAGCTTCACCAAAAAGGAATTTATACGATTGCCCGCATTACCGTGTTCCAAGATCCCTACTATACCAAAGCGCACCCTGAGCTTGCGGTACATAAAAAAAGTGATGGGAGTATTTGGAAAGACAGGAAGGGCTTGAGTTTTGTGGATGTGAGCACAAAACCATATTGGGAGTACGTGGTTGCTCTCGGCAAAGAATCCTACGCTCTTGGTTTCGACGAACTCAACTTTGATTATATACGGTTCCCTTCGGATGGGAACATGAAGGATGTCGAGTTTACATGGAGTAAGGGAATGAGTAAGGCAGAAGCACTTGAGCATTTTTTCGCGTACCTTCACGATTCGTTCAAGGACACGGGGGCGAAAATTTCCGCTGATCTCTTTGGTATGACGGCAACAAATATGGATGATTTGAACATTGGGCAAGTCCTTGAGAGAGCGATGACGTACTTTGACTATGTGTCACCAATGGTATATCCGTCACACTACCCACCTCATTTTAATGGATGGGCAAACCCGAATGATCATGTCTACGATGTAGTGCATTATTCTATGAGTAGGGCGGCACTCCGCGCGGTAGCGACGACAACCCCCGTGGAACATTTTGGTGGTATTCGTATCGGCACCTCTACTCCTCCTGTTTACACTAAAGAGTCGTATGACAAAAATAAACTCCGTCCATGGCTTCAAGACTTTAGCTATGGTGGCACCTACGGCCCTACCGAAGTCCGCGCTCAAATACAGGCAACGTATGATTCAGGTTTGAACTCGTGGCTTTTGTGGGATCCTAAAAATGTGTATACGGTGGCGGCGCTGAAGGGGGAGTAGCGGTAATTTAACTCTGTCATTTTTTGTGAAGAGAGAACAAGAAAGCTGAGACCCGTTTTGTTTGGGCGTGATATACTAAATGGAATGAAGTCGCAGAAAATAAAAAAGGAAGTGGTAATCTACCAAGCGAAATCGGGAGCCATTGCGCTTCGAGGGGATTTTGGTAAGGAGACGGTGTGGGCGACACAGGCGCAGATTGCGGAGGTTTTTCAAGCTGAGCGTTCGGTTATAACAAAACACATTCGAAATATTCTTAACGACAAGGAATTGAATGCTAATTCAGTATGTGCAAAATTTGCACATACTGCCGATGATGGAAAAGTGTACCAAGTACAGTTTTATAATCTTGATATTATATTAGCTGTTGGGTATAGAACTAATTCGAAAAGAGCTATTGAGTTCCGCCAGTGGGCAACGAAAACTCTTCGGGCGCATATTGTTGATGGCTACACCATAAACAAAACACGTATTGCTAAAAACTATGATGCATTTTTGCAGACGGTTGCTGAAGTCAAGGCGCTCTTGCCAAAAGGCACAGCGATAGATACTGAAAGTATCCTCGAACTCGTGACACTCTTTGCCGATACATGGCTTTCACTCGACGCGTACGACAAGGATGTTTTGGCCACCAAAGGCGCGACAAAGAAGTCAGTCAAAATTACGGCAGAGATGTTTGTAGAGGCACTTGCTGTGCTCAAAGAATCCCTCATTGCAAACGACGAAGCAACCGACCTTTTTGCTACTGAACGCGAGAGAGGGAGTCTTGGGGGGATTATCGGTAATGTGATGCAGGCATTTGGGGGCAAAGATGTATATCCAACTGTTGAAGAGAAGGCAGCGCATCTTTTGTATTTTGTTATTAAGAATCACCCGTTTCTTGATGGGAATAAGCGTAGCGGTGCGTACGCATTTGTGTGGTTCCTTGCAAAAGCAAAGGTGCTTGATACGACACGGATCACACCACCAGCCCTTACGGCAATCACGCTTCTTGTGGCAGAGAGTGACCCGACACATAAAGACAAAATGATTGGACTTGTTCTTACGTTGTTGTCAAAGGGAAAGAAGTAAAATACAGGGGGTGGTTGGCGAAGCAAACCACCCCCTGTATTTTTATTTTGTTCCTGATTGGTGGTATACTTTAACCATTCACTAATCACTATCGACTAGTGGCTACGAACTACTTCATGTACCTCTACGATAAAAATCGCATCACGTATTTTGCAGAGACGGACCGTCGCAATAAACGCATTCCTTTTGGTATCAAAGCAGAAGACCGCACGCGCCACATGTACATTATCGGTAAGACAGGTATGGGAAAATCTACCTGTATTGAAAATATGGTAGTGCAGGATATTCGTAACGGTGAAGGCTTTGCCTTTATCGACCCGCACGGCAAGTCTGCCGCGCTTCTCCTTGATTATATTCCTGAAGACCGACTGAAAGATGTAGTTTACTTCGCACCGTTTGATGTTGATAATCCTATCTCTTTCAACGTGATGGAGGATGTTGGCCCGGACAAACGCCACCTTGTTGCAAACGGCCTGATGAGCGCCTTCAAAAAGATTTGGGGGCCGGAAACTTTTTCTGCACGTATGGAGTATATTCTTATGAATGCTCTCCTCGCACTTCTCGAGTACCCTGAGTCAACACTTTTGGGAGTAAGTCGTATGCTTACAGATAAAGTGTATCGAAAGAAGATTGTTGATAATGTGAAAGATCCCTCAGTGCGTGCATATTGGGTGGATGAATTTGCAAAGTACAGCGAGAATTATGCCAAAGAAGCAGTTCCAGGTATCCAAAACAAACTCGGGCAATTTACTTCGAACCCGCTGATTCGAAATATTATTGGACAACCAAAATCATCTTTTGACTTACGTAAGATGATGGATGAACGCAAGATTTTGATTGTGAACCTTTCAAAAGGGCAACTCGGGGAAGGGAATGCCGCTCTTTTAGGAGGTATGATTATTACCAAGATCTATCTTGCCGCAATGTCACGCGCAGACTTGACCGAAGGAGAGTTGAAAAAGCTCCCCAATTTTTACATGTATGTAGATGAGTTCCAGTCGTTTGCCAACGAATCGTTTGCCGATATTTTATCCGAGGCACGCAAATATAAACTCGCGCTTACGGTCGCCCACCAGTACATCAAGCAAATGGATGAAAAAGTTGCCGATGCAGTTTTTGGGAATGTGGGAACACAAATCATGTTTCGTGTTGGAGCCCCTGATGCCGAAATGCTTGAAAAAGAATATGCACCGGTGTTTACC
The DNA here is from genome assembly GCA_036170975.1 of Minisyncoccota bacterium. Lineage (GTDB taxonomy): Bacteria > Patescibacteriota > Minisyncoccia > Phycocordibacterales > UBA1550 > UBA1550. The sequence goes on from JAVHQE010000057.1 coordinate 7,899, forward strand.
GCGGAGGATATGGTGAGTCTCGGTTTCACACAGATATATTTGAAGCTCATGATCGACGGTGTTGCCTCGCATCCTTTTTCTGCCGTGACGTTGGGGCCTATCGCTCCTCCTAAAAAATCTTTGCGTGAAGAAGCCCTCGCCTTGTCGCGTTCCTCGTATGGTCGCCGTCGAGAAGAAGTAGAAAAGGCCATCGCTGATTGGTATATGTCGGGAGGTAGTGAGGGTTCCCCGGAGTCCACTCGCGAGCGACCTGACTCACGTGGAGAGCATACATCACGTCCAAGCACACAGCCTCCACGAGCCCCTATCTCTCCTGTCGATGCTCAGGCTATTCGTGAACGGTACGCTGTGCAACCTCGCCAGAATGTTACCGTTACTGAAAAACAACATCAGCCACCACAAAGTCCTCCAAAATACCAAGCATCATCGACGAACCCCGCAGAGAAAAATTCGAAAGGATTAGCAGGTTCGCTCAGTGCTTTACAACAACAAGAAACACTAGTATCTAAAAACAGGGGAACAGGTAACCCTTCTCCAACAGAGGGGTCATTTCAGACTGATAAGCTCGAGAAACCATTCGCGCGAGCATTTAAAGATTTACCTAAAATCGATCAACCTGAAGGTCATATAAGGGAAAATGAAGAGCCTCAGCCGGTGAGTCTTTCCGCTCTCGCGCAACCAGTGCTCGGGAACAAAAATGGAGCGATTGATGTTACAAAAAATAAAAATCCACGACCAGAAAGCTTGGGGAGTTTGAAAGCAGCACTCGCTGATGTTTTAGTGAAAGAAAAGAAGCAAACGATACCATCACTTTCTTCAACTCCCAACAAAACCTTTGTTAAAGATGAAGCAAAGCACGACCTTCCCGAAAAGAATAAAGAAGATCTTGTTTCCTCAGAGAAAAAACAAGATATTTTTAGAGAGCCATTTCCTCCAGAAAAAAAAGAAGAGTCAAAGGTAAAAGAGGTCCCCGAGGATGTCCTTACAGCACTTTTGCGCGGAGATAACTAATATGAAAACGATTGGAGTCATTTTATTTTTTCTTTTTGCATTTGTTGGGCAAGCTTCTGCAACCGTTGTTATTAACGAGATTGCATGGATGGGTACTGCTGTCTCTCCGTCGAATGAATGGATTGAGCTCACTAACACAGGGAATGGCACAGTGGATTTGACAGGGTGGACACTCTCTCTTGAAGGGAAAAAAGATATTCTTCTTTCGGGGAGCATCGCAGGAGGAGGGTATTATTTGATTGAACGTACTGATGACACCACGGTACCAAACATCCCTGCTGACCTCGTTTCATCATTTGGCACGGGTATACCAAATACGGGAGCAGTACTCTCTCTCAAAGATGCACAAGGTGTCGTTGTTGATCGCGTAGACGGATCGAATGCTTGGAACATTGGCGGGAGCATAGCAGGGGATAATGCGACCAAAGAGACAGCACAACGTGGGGCGAATGGTTGGTATACCAGTGCTCCTACACCGCGAGCACTCAATGGGGGAGCTCAAAACAGTATTCCCTCGAATAGTTCTTCTAAAACGGACAACCCTACGTCCCCAGCATCTTCTTCACTAAGCGCATCGTTTCCCGTTGATCCACAAATTTTCGCAGATGCGGGAACGAGTGCGCGTACGATTTCAGCAGGTGCAACCGTTACCTTCTTGGGTCGTGTATTCGGACTCAAAAAAGAACCTATCGAAAATGCCCGCATCTCGTGGTCGTTTGGTGATGGGGGAATGGCGGATGGCACAAGTGTCTCCCATGTTTTTTATTACCCCGGGGATTATATCGTGGTGATGGAGGCTTCTTCCGGATACTATAGCGCTTCAGATCGCATAGCAGTTCATGTGGTGACACCTGTCCTTTCTTTACGTGCGGGTGGTGACGAAGCACGCTCTTTTGTTACGCTTGAAAATGGGGGAAGTGATGAAGTGGATTTGTCCCTCTGGCAGATTGAGAGTGCGGGAAAAGTTTTTATCCTTCCTCAACACACGATCATAGGGGCACGAAAAACACTCACCCTCCCTTCTGAGATTACGGGCATCATATCACCAAAAGAAAGTATCGTTTCTCTTCGTTTCCCTAATGGTACGCGAGCTGAAACGAATCAATATAGTGCACCACCTACTCCTCCGCAAAAAATGAACGTTGAGACTACCCCAAAACCTCAAATCTCCGCTGTTGTTCCGCGCACGGTACTTTCTGACAGGGAGAATGCGTCGCAAGAGGCTACCGCGATAGGTGCTTTTGACGGCACTGTTCCTTCTCTTGAAAAAACGAATACAGAACGCCTGTGGCCATGGTATGTAGGAGCTGCTTTTTTGGCGCTTTTCGCAATCATCGGCACACGTTTTGCTCGTGAGCAAAAAAACGATGAAAAACAAGGGCTTACTGCGGATGATTTTGAGATTAAGGAGGAAAAAGATCCTTTCTAGTAAACCCTGGATTTTTTGTCTGATGTGTGGTATTTTTTTGGGTAGTTGTTTTTTTATTAGATAATAGGGGGTTAAGATGACTGCAAAGATAGAACCACGGCCGTATCTTTCACGGAAGATACGAGCTTCTTTGGATAGAGTGTGGTGTTTGTGGAGAACCGCTGATGAGATAAAACGTGATATTACCTCTTCTTGTTTTGTGTATCGTTGCTATTATCGCTTCATCTTGTCGTTTTTCTTACAAAAATTCGCACGCGAAAAACAGGAACTTTTTAAACTGCTTGAAGATGAGAGTCACAATGATTTCCACCTGATATTTTTTCTAGAGATTGGAGAAGTTCTCTATTCTGTTGGGGAGTTTGAAGAAGCAATCAAATGTTTTGACAAGGTGATTAAAGGCATCGGGTATTACAATTTTGATGCAAGCGTCCAGGCAATTATGGGGAAAATTGAGAGTGAGATCGCGCTTCGTGAGTGGGACATTTTTGTGAGCTCTCAAGTTCTATCAGAAATCGCACATCTTTGCGACACGGTTAATCAGGATCTTCGTGTAGTGAGCAGGGAGGTTCGCTCCCTCACTGGGAAGCGTCTCGAGCACATCTTGTCGCGGATAGAGACCAGTTATCGGCTCAGTGTTTGATCATTATTGGGTTCTTGTATTACCGCCAGACATGTCTGGCGGTTTTTTGTGGATTCAGTTTTTCTTAAGTATCATTAAAAAGTTTTCTTCACCACTTGGGCGACGGATTACCTCCATTTTTTCTATCGTGAGACCTGCTTCGCGTGCAAGGGAGGAAAGTTCTCGTTGTGAGAGCGCGTGTACGTACCGCGCATTTTTTTCTTTGCCAAATTTGAGAAACGCATCACCGAAATCAAGACGTGATCGCCCTGTTATTTTTTTAAAGGCATGCTCTAGTATGATACGAGGTTTCGAGTGCCACACGTTCCATACGGTGAGAATGATGAGGCTCCCTGGTTTTACAACACGGGCCATCTCGCGAAGAAACTGCACGCGATAGGCACACGAGGGGATATGGTGGAGGACCGCAAAGGACACTACTGTCTCGAATGAGTGGTCAGAAAAAGGAAGTGCAAGCGCATCGCCTACAAAAAATGTTGTGTTGGGTCGCTTCTGATATCGGTCACGTGCAATCGCAATGAGCCCTTCAGAAAAATCAATTCCCGCGTAGCTTATTTCTTTATCATCGAGTACTCCGAGGAATCGACCATTACCACATCCGACATCAAGGACACGCGCTTTCTCGGGGATAAGGTCAACGACAAAAGAAAGTTCATCCCAAAATTTCCCCCGCGTACGTGAGAAGTCATCGGTGATTTTTTCATACCCCGCGCGCGACTGTGTGAGGATCTGATTTGCATATTCTTGTTTCATAGGTAGTATGGAGGGGAGTATCGAAGGTAAAAAGTTATTAAAGGATTTTTGTTCCCTGCACCAATGTTACAAACTTACTACATTCGACTCACTCTACCATGCTTTTTCATGACATAAAAACAGAACGCGACCTTGACCTTTTGAAGCGTCGCATTGTAACTGACGAAACGCTCTATGGGCGGTTTTTAGCGGTGCGACTAAAGTTATACGACCCTGAGGGTAAACTCGCTCCCGAGGGGCATTTTGAGCCTAAAAAAGGGACTTCGGGACGTCGTTTACCCACCAATGCGGAAATGCTCGCTTTCTATAAAGATGGCCTTGAGGGGGGGGAAGAAACGGTTAATATCGACGCTGAACTCACCATGAAGAAATTCAAGGTTCGTAGCAATTCGGGGGTTGCGGTCGTCTCACTTCTTACAAAGCCTTTTCCTTGCCCGGGTCGATGTACTTACTGTCCTACCGAGGAACGTATGCCCAAAAGCTATCTCTCCAAAGAGCCCGCAGCTGCCCGCGCACTCGCGAATAATTTTGACCCTTATGCGCAGGTGACCAATCGTTTGCGCGCGCTTGCGATGAATGGACATGCTACTGACAAAATTGAAATGATTGTCATTGGAGGAACGTGGAGTTTTTATCATCCGGTGTACCAGGAAGAATTTCTCGCAGAATGTTTTCGTGCCTGCAATAACTTTGGGTTGCCTGAAGATATGCAAACAGGAAAGATGACGAAATCCCTCGCAGAATTGCAAACAGATAACGAAACCGCACCAACTCGCATCATCGGACTTTCTATTGAAACACGCCCCGACTATATTACCCGTTACGAACTGGAGCGCTTGCGCGCGCTCGGGGTTACCAAAGTCGAGATCGGCGTGCAACACCTCGATGATGAAATTTTGAAAAAAACAAAACGCGACATGAAGATCGTGCAAGTGAAAGAGGCGACGGAGCGGTTGCGGAATGCGGGGTTCAAGGTGGTCTACCACATGATGCCCAACCTGCCCGGAAGTAGTATTGAGCAAGATATCAAAATGTTTGGGGAGCTTTTTTCAAGCGAGGATTATCACCCCGATATGCTCAAGGTATACCCATGCATGGTTCTCGAAGGGAGTGAACTTTTCGATACGTGGAAAGAGGGCGGGTTCGTGCCCTACACCGACGAAGAACTCGTGCATGTTCTCGTTGAGGCAAAAAAACAAGTTCCCAAGTATGTGCGCATCATTCGTGTGATTCGTGACATTCCTGCAACCTATATTCAAGCAGGGAGCAAGGTTTCCAATCTTCGGCAGTGGCTCGAGATGGATATGAAGAAAAATAATTGGCGTTGTAAATGTATTCGTTGTCGTGAAGTGCGCGGTATGCTCGTGGACCCAAAAGATTTTCCTCTTACGCACGCAGAATATCGGACAAAAACAGGGCGCGAATTTTTCCTTAGTTTTGAGGAAGTGAATGAAGGAAAACTTGCTTCGTTCTTACGCCTGCGATTACCAGATAATCGCGGAGCAGAGTTTATTGGTGGACCTCTTGAGGTGCTTCATGATGCGGCGCTCGTGCGTGAGCTCCACACCTATGGACGCATGGCAACGATTGGTGAAGAGGGAACACAGAGCCAACACCTTGGCTTTGGTAAACAGCTACTCATCGAAGCGGAGCGTATTGCAAAAGAAGCAGGCTACAAAAAAGTCGCTATTATATCTGGTATTGGTGTGCGTGAGTATTACAAAAACCGCGGGTATACGCTCGAGGGGACGTATATGGTGAAGTATCTGTAGGTACTTTACTTGGACGTCCGGTTTCCAAGTAGGGGTATTGCATTGTAGCACACCTGTGCTACAATATGCGTATGACTACAAAAACAGCATTTGTGCGGGCACGGATAGAACCTTCAGTAAAAAAGAAGGCGGAGGGGGTATTGTCGCAGATTGGGATATCGCCATCGGAAGCGATCAACGTATTTTATCGTCGTATCGTGAGCGACAAAGGAATACCTTTTTCTCTCAACATACCCAACAAAGAAACACGCAAAGCAATTGAGAATATTCGGTCAAGAAAGAATCTTAAGACTGTGTCATTGGAGAAGTTTGCAGAGGAAATGCGCAAGATGGACTAATGTTGACAGTGTATTATGCGATCAGTCACTTATTCACCGATACTTAAAAAAGATAAAGCTCGCATGATAGGGCGAGGTAAGAATATAGAAAAGTTTATAGAGACTGTTTCTATTCTTGTAATAAAAGGAAATCTCCCTATTCAGTACAGAGCTCACAAACTGCGAGGCGAATACGAAGGGTATTGGGAGTGCCACATTGAGCATGACTGGTTGCTTATCTATGAAATTAGTGATGAAGAAGTGTTTCTTGTTCGCACCGGAACTCATAGTGATCTTTTTGAATAGTAGCACTTCCTCATAGAAGCAGAACGCACCGCACGCGAAGCAGGCTACAAAAAAGTTGCTATTATTGCAGGTAAGCTCCAAGAGTCATTCTGCTGAATGAGGTGTTCGCGAATATTACAAAAACCGCGGGTATACGCTCGAGGGGACGTATATGGTGAAGTATGTGTAATCAGGTTACTTGGACGTCCGGTTTCCAAGTAGGGAACAGTGGGTATATGCTTGAGGGGATATATAGGGTAAAATACTTATCAAATGAATAAAAATATTCAACCAGTAAAAATTTGCGCTCTCTGCGGGGGGCAGGCACCGCGTGTGCATGAAGGAATGAGTGGGTATGTTGTAGGTACGAAATACGATGTATATGAGTGCTCCAACTGTAACTCTTCATTCGTTGACCCGATGAGTAATTTGAAAGAGGAGTACGATCTGATTTATGGGAAAGATACAACCGAAGAAACAAAGTATTATTATTATCTTGCAAGCGGTACGAGAGAATTAAAGAATCCACTTGTTGACCTTGCGAACTATACTGCTGTCTACTGGGGTGTAGTAAAAGCGATTAAAGATAATGACATTAAGCAAGGGGCAAACATTTTAGAAGTCGGATCAGGGCTAGGATATTTTGCGTATGCTCTCAATAAAGCTGGTTATCGTTGTAATGGATTAGATTATTCTGATACGGCGACAAAGTTTGCAAATAATTTCTTTGGTAAAAAATACTCGCAAGGGACAATTGAAGATTTTTCAGAAAAGAGTAAAGAAAAATATGATGTCGTTATTGCTACAGAGGTAATTGAACATGTCGTCGACCCTGTTGCCTTCATTGAGCATAGTCTAAAAGTTTTGAAGCCAGGAGGAACACTAATTCTCACTACACCAATCAAAGATATTCACCCTAAGGGGACCATATGGGAGACCGAGCCAGCGCCTATCCATCTTTGGTGGTATACCGAAAAGGGGATAGACTCAATTGCACGACATTTTAATACCACTGCATCCTTTGTTGATTTTACTGAGTACACAAAAAATAAAATATGGAATATCCATATTGGTACTGCGGATACACCGCCACATTCAGGACCGGTGATCAACAAAGACAGAACCTATGTAACCCCAAAGAAGAAAGGGTATCGAGAGCATCTTATGGGTATTATTCCTGCATGGGTTTATATTAAGCTTGTGTGTTTCTATCACAACCTCAAATTTTTACAAAGGGATAAGCCTACAACACGATATATGTACGGTATGTGTGCGGTGATACAAAAGTCTTAATTTTTTAGTGGCTGAGTTTCTGTATTTCTCGTGACGCAAGGTCAAAAAATTGACCAGTATCCCAAGCAGTATAACCAAGATTGGTAAGGTCATAAGCAAGCACCTTGGCGGCGCTTCCCATTGAAATTAACATTAAAATTTCATTCGCGGGGGCATTCTTTTTTTGCAGGAGCGGTAAGAGAGACTTTTTTATCTGTTCATATGACTGCCATGCGTCGCTCGCGGGCGCTTCGAGGAAGTCAGTTGTTTTTCCTAGTTTAATATTTTGGAACCTCTGGATATTTGAAGTTACAATAATGATGTGTTTGGTAAGGAAAAAGTTTTTTAGTTTTTGATAGTCGATGTTTTTGTTGTGACTGGGCGTGAAGCAAAGTGCGCTTCCGTAGATGGTGTCTTTATGGTAGTAGTCTTTTAAAAATATTTTTGAATTAGTCCAGAGATGATATTGCTCGGGGATTCCTGTATCTTTAAACCATTTTTTGTCTTTTAGGATAAATTCCGGGTTAAAGCAAACAAGCATTCGTGGGTTGCGAGAAGATATAACCTCCTTCATTTTTTCAGCGAGTTTTGGGTCGTATTTTTGTTTCCAGTTTCCATAATATAAACCAATTCCTTGAAGCATGTCAAAAAGCTCGTCACCGAAACGGACAATTGATTTATTGTTGTCGATAATATCATCAATGGTTTGTTCGTAATTAAGATATTTTAAATCTCTATAAAGATAAAGTTGTCGATCTGCAATAAAACTGTAATACAAATGTTTTTTCAAAAACGGCAAAATTGCTTTAGGATTATCAAAAAATTTTTGAATACGATTTTTCCAAATATAAAGATTAAGCATAATGTTTTTATTCTCGTGAGGTATTTAAAAGTATTTGCTCTTCCTGTTTAATTATGATAGTTTCCTCGTCTGGTTTTTTAGCAAGAAACTTGTGTCTAAAGATAAACCCTATGATAAGAGAGAAGGCACCCATAAACGTGTAGGAAATTGCCGTGCTCATTGCCGCACCCTCCAGTCCGTAGCGAGGAATAAGCACACTTAATAGAAAAACAGAAACTACCCCACCGGCCATGGCAACGTAGAGTGCATAATGGACTCTACGATAGGAAGAAAAGATAAGACCCGCAAAATTATTTATCCAGAGCCCAGGAAGGCCAAGCGCGTAAATAGCAAGAATAGGGGTTGCTGAAAGGAACTGACTTCCGTAGATGATATGGATGAACAGTCCTCCAAAAAAAATGAAGAGAAACATGAGAGCAATGCCACTCCCCGCAAAAATGAAGGCGCTAATGAGTGCTATACGAGAGCGATTTTTTTCGCCGTTTGCGATGGTAATACGGGGCATGATAACACTCGTAAGAACACCAATGAAAACCATAGGAAGCTCTGCAACACGAACTGCGGCTGAATACAGACCAAGATCAGAAGTGGTAAGAAATTCTTTAATGAACAGTTGGTCGGCTCGTGCAAAAAGGAGTGATGCAAGCACAATCCCAATATAATATCGCGCAGAGAAGAGTTCTTTTCCTGCAGTGTGTAAAATGTTTTTTGTTAAAACTTTTAAATACCCAAGATGTACAAAACCGAAAATTCTAAGATATAGCACTAAGACGAGTGTTTCCCCTATAAGTACCATCATGAAGTAACTAACAGGTAAATGGAAGTAAACACCAAGGAGTCTGAGGGTAATGATAGTGAATGTGGTAAACATTGCAGCCCTGAAGTATTCTTGTACTTTTTTCTCTACAATCATGAACGTCCCAAGGAACCCAACGGAAGAAGAGATAAACGCCACAGTGAGAGACGCTACCACAAGGAGTGTCTCCTGAAGAGAAGCGTTCATTAAAAAGAGTATAATGATTCCAACGACTACGGAGATGCTGTTAACAATAATTTTTGTCGAAAAGTTTCGTGAAATTATAGATTGTTTTTTTCCTGGATTTGAGGCGAGTTCCCAAATGTAGTAATTATCAAGACCGGCATTAAGGAGAAAAGTAAAACCAACGAAGGTTTGCGTGAATGCTAGAACACCCATATTATTTGGACCAAGATATCTGGTTACGGCAAGAGTGGCAATAAGGTTATTTGCTTGGGTTACCACCTGTAATATCAAAAGAAGCGAGGCGTCTTTGATTGCTCTGCTTGACCTTGTACGGAGAATGAGGTTTTTTAGTAGTTTACCCATACGGAAGAATTAATCTCAATGTGTTATTATTGATTGTATCATAATCTTATAGAATTTTATGCAAAATAAACTACCTTACGAACCCCTTGTTTCTGTTGCACTTACTACCTCGAAAAGTGAGCTCTTTATAAGAGAGCAAATCGATTCTTTGCTCAATCAAACCTATAGAAATATTGAAGTGGTTATTAGCCATGATGAGTGCGGTGATAATACTGTTGCGATTTTGAACGAATACGTCAAACGTGACCCTCGAGTACGATGGTCTTATAATCTAAACCAGAAAGGGTTTATTAA